>NZ_JARSMD010000028.1:0-126168 GCF_035811335.1 Schinkia azotoformans | reverse complement strand
TACTACACTCCTCACCGACTCCAAAAGATGCAAAATGCTTGGAATGCATCCTCTTGATAAACATTATAACATATGGGTAAGCCGTATGCCTTAATAGGGCACGTACGGTTTGATAAGGGGGAAGCCTTGAAAGAGGTTTCCCTACTTTATTTTGCTCAAAATTGAAAATCCCCAATATATAAGGAAACAAAAGCCAACTCGATGAGTTGGTCGTGGAATTTTGAAATCCTTTATGTTTATAAGTGTAAGGCACAGGTCTTATAAAAATTTAAATACGTCTAAAGCTGGCCAGCAGAAGACGGTGGATACATAAATGAATCGAAGATAGTCAATGAAGGGCTATTGGAAAAATTTATGCTCCTCCGTTTTATTTCCTATGCACATTTTCAGGAAGTAACTCTGTTGGTCATTTTTTTTAAGACTCATTAGTACTCCTCCGTCTTGCAAGACGGGAAAAGGAGAATCTAATGAGATTTTCAGTAAGGTATGAAGAAAAAATTCAAACAATCGAGCTTAACGATGAAGAAACCGAGCAAATGTGGGTTAGTCTGTCCCTTGTGGATGAAGGACTTTCCAAATCAAATAAAGAGCGTTTAATTCAAGATGCCTTTAACGATAAGTATAACAAACCTGAGTATAATAACTGGCATAAATTTGATAGACACAGAGGGATGCCAAAAAAACCATTCCGCAAGGATGATGAATCTGAGGATACAACAGATCATATGGACTATTTCCCTGATAACACCGATGAAGAGATTCGTGAGAAACAAGAAGAGTATGAATACCTCTGTGAAATTATCCGTAAGACCCTAAAGGAAAAACAAGCAGAGTTACTGATTGCTATATTCCTAGATGGTGTTTCTGTAACAGAGTATGCAGAGCGTGAGGGTGTTAGTAAAAGTGCCATTTCACACCGTTTAGATACAGCCAAGAAGAATTTCAAAAAAGTTTTTCCAGAATCCTCAACTTTTCCCTCTTGCCACGGCTAATAGATAGAGGGCAACACATAAACGCTCTCAAGAAAGAGGTGAAGAACATGAAACACAACTTGAAAATCAGTGTTTCAAAAACTCCACAATCTGGCGGAATTGTAACTTGCCGTAATGTCACTATAAGGGAGCGTTTCCTTCGTTTCTTACTTGGTGATAAGCAGAAACTTACTATTCTTGTTCCGGGTGACACCGTACAGGAACTCGCCATTAGTGAGATTAAGGAGGGAGGATCAAACCATGAGCAAAATCAAACTACTTCTTGATGTGGTTTCTGATATGCGCTCCTTGGCAAACAGCATACAAGCGGTTGCAGATGTAATGGCGGGCAATGAACCTGTTGAAACAAAAGAACCGACTACAACTATAAAAGAGCCTGAGCCAACAGAAAAGAAAATCACTCTGGAGGAAGTCAGGGCAAAACTCGCTGAGAAGAGTCAAGCTGGTCTTACTGCCCAAGTGAGAGAAATCATCCAAAAATACGGTGGCTCTAAATTAAGCGAAGTTGACCCGAAACATTATGCAGATATGTTGAGAGATGCGGAGGTACTAGGTAATGAGTGATCACGCAGTACTTTCCGCATCGGGGTCCCATAGGTGGTTGAATTGCCTTCCATCTGCAAGATTAGAACTGGAGTTTGAAAATAGAGAATCCAATGCAGCAGCCGAAGGCACCGCTGCTCATGCTCTCTGTGAACATAAACTTAAAAAAGCACTTCACATGAGAAGTAAGCGTCCTGTCTCGACATATAACTCTGATGAAATGGAAGAACACAGCGATGCCTATGTAGATTTTGTAATGGAGCAGTTTGAACTGGCGAGGCAAAGCTGTACGGACCCGTTAATACTTATTGAGCAACGTCTAGATTTTTCCTGCTATGTGCCACAAGGTTTTGGGACCGGTGACTGCATCATCATTGGTGATAAAAAGCTTCATATTATTGATTTTAAGTATGGCTTGGGTGTATTGGTAGATGCAGTGGATAACCCACAGATGAAATTGTATGCCCTTGGTGCTTTGGAAATCTACGATAGTTTGTATGACATCGAGGAGGTTTCCATGACCATATTCCAACCACGAAGGGAGAATGTCAGCACATGGACAACCCCTTTAAAGGAATTAAAAGACTGGGCGGCAAATGAACTGAAACCAAAGGCTAAAAAAGCTTATGAAGGTGAAGGTGACTACCTTCCAGGTGAATGGTGTACATTCTGCCGAGCGGCTGTTAAATGCCGTGCAAGAGCAGAAGAAAATTTGAAATTAGCACAGATGGAATTTAAACTGCCACCCCTGCTTACGGATTCTGAAATTGAGGAAGTTCTCTCTAAACTGTCCGACCTTACAAAGTGGGCAAATGAAATCATTGCTTATGCCACGGATGCAGCCGTTAATCACGGGAAAGAGTGGCACGGCTTTAAGGTAGTCGAGGGCAGGTCTATCCGTAAATATAAGGACGAAGAGGCTGTGGCTGAAGTAGCCAAGGCAAACGGCTATAAGGATATCTATCGTCAGAGTCTCATTACCCTAACGGAAATGCAGAAGCTGATGGGTAAATCGAAATTTCAAGAAATCCTCGGTGGTCTCATACATAAACCACTAGGTAAGCCAAAGATGGTTCCACTTTCGGATAAGCGGCCAGCTATGAATATATCAAACGTAAAAAACGAATTTAACGAAATAACGGAGGAATTGGAATATGAATAATCAAAACAGAACGAAGGTTGTTACAAGCGTCAACACGCGTCTTAGCTATTTTCACGGCTGGGAACCGGTATCCATCAATGGCGGAGCGGAAAAGTACAGCGTATCTGTATTGATTCCCAAAACAGATAAGGAAACTATCAATGCTATCAATGCAGCAGTAGATGCAGCCATTGAAGAGGGCATTGCAAAGTTTGGTGGTAAAAAGCCGAATAAGGCGGCTATCAAACTGCCACTTCGTGATGGTGATGTAGAACGTGATGATGAGGCTTATAAAGGGCATTATTTTGTAAATGCCAACAGCAAGACTCCACCCCAAATAGTAGATAAAGCAGTCAGACCTATCTTGGATCGCAACGAGGTTTACAGTGGTTGTTATGCAAGAGTATCCCTAAATTTCTACGCTTTTAACTCTAACGGCAATAAGGGTGTAGCTTGTGGCCTTGGCAACATCCAGAAAATAAGAGATGGAGAGCCTTTAGGTGGAAGAACCAATGCAGCTGATGACTTCACAACTATTGAAGATGATGATTTTCTAGCATAAAGAATAAATACAGACGAGGTGGTGGAGGTTGTTTTTCTGCCACCTCGTTTGCATTGGAAAGGGCGATAATACATGAATTCTATTTCTATTGATATTGAAACATTTAGTAGTGCCAATCTTCAAAAGACTGGAGTTTACCGTTATGCCGAGAGTGATGATTTTGAAATTCTACTATTTGGCTATTCGGTGGATGGCGGCGAAGTACAAGTTGTTGACCTTGCCAGTGGGGAGGAAATCCCCGATGAAATTATAAATGCGCTTATGGATAATTCCGTTACCAAGTGGGCTTTCAATGCAATGTTTGAACGTGTGTGTCTATCAAAATGGCTTAACCTTACAGAATATCTTAACCCTACATCTTGGAAATGCTCCATGATATGGTCGGCATATATGGGACTTCCGCTCTCTCTGGAGGGTGTCGGTGCAGTTTTAGGTTTAGAAAAGCAAAAATTGAATGAGGGTAAAGACCTCATAAAATATTTCTGTACACCTTGCTCCCCTACTAAATCAAATGGCGGCCGAGTTCGTAATCTGCCGGAACATGGCATGAATAAATGGGAGCGGTTTAAAGCATATAACCTTCGTGATGTGGAAGCCGAGATGTCTATACAACAGAGATTATCTAAGTTTCCGATGCCTGAGAACATCTGGGAAGAATATCATCTCGACCAGGAAATCAATGATCGTGGCATTGCTATTGATATGACTTTCGTAAAACAGGCTGGTGTGATGGATGGACAATCTCGTGAAAAGCTAATGGCTTTAATGCAGGATATAACCAATTTAGAGAATCCAAACTCTGTGCAACAAATGAAAGACTGGCTTGCCGATAACGGTCTAGAAACAGATTCCCTTGGTAAAAAAGCGGTTGCTGAGATGTTAAAGACAGCACCTGAACCACTAGGCACTGTTTTGGAACTTCGACAGCAGCTTGCAAAATCATCGGTGAAAAAATACACGGCAATGGAGAATGCCGTATGTAATGACAGTCGTGCAAGAGGAATGTTCCAGTTTTACGGAGCCAACAGAACCGGCAGATTCTCTGGCAGGCTGATTCAGTTACAAAATCTCCCTCAAAACCATATGTCCGATTTGGAACAGGCTCGTGCTTTAGTTCGAAGCGGAAACTTTGATGCTCTTATTTTACTATATGATTCAATCCCAGAGGTACTGTCGGAACTTATCCGTACAGCTTTTATACCACAAGAAGGTATGAAGTTCATTGTGGCAGATTTTTCAGCGATTGAGGCTCGTGTCATTGCCTGGCTTGCAGGCGAAAAATGGAGAATAGAAGTTTTCCAAAATGGCGGTGACATTTACTGTGCCAGTGCATCTCAGATGTTTAATGTACCCGTTGAAAAGCATGGTGTGAATGGTCATCTTCGCCAAAAAGGCAAAATTGCCGAACTTGCCCTCGGTTATGGTGGGTCTGTTGGAGCATTAAAATCAATGGGCGCTTTGGAGATGGGAATTGAAGAAGAGGAACTTCAGCCTCTTGTAACGGCTTGGAGACAGTCTAACCCTAATATTACAAAACTTTGGTGGGATGTTGACCGAGCAGTAAAAACCTGTGTTAAGCAAAAAAAACCTACAGAGACACACGGCATTAAATTTATCTATCAAAGTGGGATGCTCTTTATTGTCCTCCCCTCTGGTAGACGGCTTGCCTATGTGAAACCTCGTATGGGAGAGAACGTGTTCGGCGGTGAGTCGGTTACTTACGAAGGTGTCGGTGGAACAAAGAAATGGGAAAGAATCGAAAGTTATGGACCCAAATTTGTAGAGAATATTGTTCAGGCAATCAGTCGTGACATTTTGTGTCATGCCATGCAGACATTAAAGAATTGTTCCATTGTGGCTCATGTACACGATGAAATTATCATCGAGGCGGATATGGGGATGTCACTATCTGTTGTCTGTGAGCAGATGGCTAGAACACCAACATGGGCAAATGGCCTGTTACTTAGTGCTGAAGGCTATGAGTGTCAGTTTTATCAAAAAGATTAAATTAATTGGGTAATCGGATTATCTTGTGGAAAGAGGTTAAAATATCTTCAATTTTTTAACAAAGAATACAAGATAGCACTTATTTTATGATTAGTACGTGCTATCTTGTTTGTTTCACAAATGCACTCGCTAATAAGACATCAAACCTAAAATAAAAGGTAGGATGATTAGAAACAACAATCACCCTGGGATAAATTCAGCTTTTTTTTAAGTTCGTGAGCAAAAACCTCTCCCCTTTCCTTATCTAGATTAATAATTTTGTATTGCTCATGTATGTATTCCTCTGGGTTGATTTTAAATTTATCATTAAAGGTAACTAGAACAATATTTAAATTTTTATTTGTACCCCATATTAAATTGTTGGCTCGATGTGAATCCAAATCTATATCAACTTCTTTTGCCGCTTTTATCGAAATTCCTTTTATTACTTTAGGTTCATCAACCTTATTCCCTTGTTCATTAGGGATAACAAGTGCAATGTCTAATTCGTTCTTACCTCCGTATTTGTTTAAAAATTGCTTATTAGTAATAATGCCATATTGCCTATTTGAAATTTGTTGTTCGCACAGGTAATACAAAAATCGGTGAATAATATATTCCGGTAAACTTTTATAATTAGAATGAATACCAGTTAAACCTATGGATATATCAATAAAACTTTGGTAGCAGTCCCTAACTTCCCCGCATGTAATTGTTCCTAAATTGCTTTTAATGTACTGATCCATTTTTAATAAATAATCCTTAGATAATTGACCTAACATTCAAATTCCCCCCTCTTCCTTTGAACCTTTGGGCATCTCGTCATTTCCAATTAAATGGTCCGTTTGTTGAAGTGAAAAACTGCTGAATCAATCTTTAAATCCAGTTTAACATACACAAATTCCGCACGATAATCAGAATTCCAAATTAATTTTTCAAAATCCTCAACATTCATTACCTCCTGTGGCTATTAGGTAGAGGAACTTTCCTCTGACTATATTGCAGGAGGTAATTCGTATGGACGGATTAGTAAAAATCAATTATGAAAATCAACGGCCAACCGTACTCGGTCGTGATTTACATGAAGCCTTGGAAGTAAAAACACCTTATGATAAATGGTTTCCAAGAATGTGTGAGTACGGATTTGAGGAAGGGGCGGACTTTTCGACATTTCTGTCGGAAAGTACAGGTGGAAGACCAGCTGTAGATCATCAAATAACAATTGATATGGCAAAAGAGCTATGCATGATACAGCGTACTCCAAAAGGAAAAGAGTGTCGCCAATATTTCCTTGAAATTGAGAGGAAATGGAATTCTCCAGAAGCAATCATGGCAAGGGCATTACAGTTTGCCAATCAGCAACTAACTCAAGTAAGGAATCAAAATAAAGTGCTTGAAGGTACGGTTGCTGTTCAGAATCAGCAAATTGTAGAAATGAAACCGAAAGTCTCCTATTACGATGTGGTTTTAAATTGCAAAGACCTTATTTCTACCTCAGCAATTGCTAAAGATTACGGCAAGTCAGCTATTTGGATGAACCGTTATCTTAATAAAAAGGGCGTCCAGTTTAAGCAGGGTGGTATCTGGCTTTTATATCAGAAGTATGCGGAAAAAGGCTACACCAGCACCAAGACACATAGCTACCTTGGTAGTAACGGTGAACAGCATACAAAGGTCCATACATATTGGACGCAAAAAGGCAGACTCTTCATTTATGAACTGATGAAGGCAGACGGTATCTTGCCACAGATAGAAATGGAGGGTGCGTAATGGGAATCAACAAATTTAATCATGAAGGATACCGTGATCCCACTCCCCATGAAGCACTGACAAACATAATGAGAAAGGAAAAGGCAGAGAAAAAATCTGCCTTTAAACCGCTTGTATATATTTGTTCTCCCTATTCCGGTGATGTAGAAGGAAACGTTAAAAAGGCTTGTAGCTTTTGCAGGTTTGCCTTGGAAAGTAACTGTATTCCGATTGCTCCCCACCTTATGTTTCCGCAGTTTATGAATGATAAAAACCCAGAGGAACGGGAGCTTGCCATATTTATGGACATTGTACTCATGGGTAAATGCTCGGAAGTGTGGGTGCTTGGCAATACCATCTCAAGCGGAATGGCAAGGGAGATTGAAGTAGCCACGAAACGCAGACAAACGGTCAGATATTTTAGTCCGGGGCATAAGGAGGTCGAAAGTTTATGAAAATTGCAGTGGGCAACAGCCGGATGGACAGGAAATGGAAAAACAAAGATATCTCCTGGGAGGATTTTTGCTCCCGTGTAAAGACAACACAACGTACCACAGAAACAGTAGAAGAATATCGGAAACTTAAAAAAGGTCAGCAAGATGATGTCAAAGACGTCGGTGGCTTTGTCGGAGGACATTTAAAAGAAGGAAGGCGAAAGAAGGGCAATATTCTCTGCCGTTCTTTGCTTACCCTTGATATGGATTACGGTAGACCAGATATTTGGGAGCAAATCAGTATGCTTTTCGACTACAAATGCTGCGTTTACTCCACCCATAAGCACATATCAGAAAATCCGAGACTCAGGCTTATCGTTCCTCTTGCTCGTGAGATTAGTGAAGAAGAATATGCAGCTGTTGGACGTATGGTGGCAAAAGAAATCGGTATTGACCTTTTCGATGATACGACATATGAAGCACATCGCCTTATGTATTGGCCATCCACTTCCTCTAACGGTGAATTTGTCTACGAAGAGCAGGATGGAGCATTACTTGACCCAGATGTTTATCTTTCAAAATATGAAAACTGGCGAGATACATCAACTTGGCCAGTATCAAGTAGGCAATCTGAAGTTATTAATCGCAGTCTGAAGGAACAAGCAGATCCGCTTTTAAAGGAAGGTGTGGTAGGAACATTCTGTCGAGCCTATTCTGTTCGTGAAGCAATTGAGAAATTTTTAAGCGCAGTTTATGCTCCATCTGCTATGGAAGGTCGCTATGATTATATTCCAGCTGACAGTAGTGCGGGTGTGATTATTTATGATGATAAATTCGCATACAGCCACCATGCTACCGACCCAGCAAGCGGCCTGCTTCTCAATGCTTTTGATCTCGTTCGTATTCATAAATTCGGTTCTTTAGATGGTAGAACTTCCACTACTACGGCTCCTGGAAAGATGCCGTCTTTTGTGGCAATGTGCGAGTTTGCTATAAAAGATGAGGCGGTAAAATCTGAGTTTGCAAAGGAAAGACAGGTTCAGGCTGAAGATGAGTTTAGTGATGAGGATTGGCAGATAGGATTGGAATTGGATAAGCAAGGTCGGATAAAAGACACTTTGGACAACATCGTCCTAATTATTCGGCATGATGAAGATTTACAGTATATAGCCTTTAACTGCCACCGTGATGGCATTGATGCCAAAGGTGGGCTGCCTTGGGAACAAATAAAAGCGGGTTGGAATGATTCGGACAATGCACTGCTTAAGGTTTACTTAAGCAGCAAATACGGAGTCTATTCGCCTTCCAAGACCAAGGATGCTTTGTTAGGGGTAGCGGCTGAACGAGCCTACCATCCTGTTAAGGAATATCTGGACTCCTTGCCAAAATGGGATGGAATTAGTCGAGTAGATAATCTACTAATTGATTATTTCGGTACAACAGATAATTCCTATACAAAAGCAGTTATTCGCAAAACAATGGTTGCGGCGGTAGCCCGCATTTATAGGCCTGGTACAAAGTTTGATAGTGTTCTAATCTTAAACGGCCCTCAGGGTATTGGTAAGTCAACCTTCTTTGCTAAACTTGCTGGAGACTGGTTTTCAGACAGTTTGACCGTTACTGACATGAAAGATAAATCTGGTGCTGAAAAACTTCAAGGGTATTGGTTGCTGGAACTTGGTGAGCTTGCCGGAATGCGTAAGACGGATGTAGAGATTGTGAAGTCCTTTATTTCAAGGGCGGATGATAAGTACCGTGCAAGTTATGGAGTCAACGTGGAAAGCCATCCTCGTCAGTGTGTGATTGTAGGTTCTACTAATGCAGAAAGCGGATTTCTTCGAGATATTACAGGTAACCGCAGATTCTGGCCAGTCCGCATTAGCGGTAACGGAAAAAAGAAAGCTTGGCAGATGACCAAAGAGGAAGTGCAGCAGATTTGGGCAGAGGCACTAGTGCTTTATGAGAAGGGCGAAAAACTCTACCTTGAAGGTGATGATGTATCCATGGCAACTAGTGAACAGGCAGATGCTATGGAAACAGATGAACGAGAAGGACTGGTTCGTACCTACTTGGATACGCTCTTACCGGATGATTGGGACACGATGTCTTTGTACGAGCGTAGAAATTTCCTCGGCGGTAGCGAATTTGGCAGCGGCACCCGTGTTGGAACAGTACAAAGAACCCTTGTCTGCAATATGGAGATTTGGTGTGAATGTTTTGGAAAAGATGCATCATCTATGAGGACATCTGATTCATATGCCATCGGTGCCATTATGAAAAAGATTGGTGAGTGGAACAAGTACACCGGGAACAAGAATGGAACAAGTAACTTTCCTATCTATGGAAAGCAAAGGGCTTATTCCCGAGTCGAGGAACAAAGCTAAGTTGTGCCTTACTTTGTTCTCATACTGGTTCTTTCCCTAAAGCCAGCAATGAAAAGGAAAATCTATGGTTCGGAACAAGTGGAACAAGAAGTATCCCATTTATTTATAAATAATAAAAAAGAAGAAATTGTAGCCTGTGCATACACGCATACGCACGCGTATAGGAAAAATGGGTCAAAGTTGTTTTCTTGTTCCGAGCCTTTTTATACGGGAGGTATTTATGCTCGAAAAATATATTGAAAAGAAACTGGTGTCCGAGGTAAAAAAGATGGGAGGCATTGCGGCGAAGTTTGTTAGTCCAGGTTTAGATGGGATGCCAGACCGCCTAGTGCTTTTACCATATGGGAAGATTGCTTTTGTGGAATTAAAGGCTTCCGGAAAGAAACCTCGCCCACTACAGATTAGAAGAATAAAGCAATTACAGAAGTTGGGATTTACTTGCTATGTAATTGATGATGTTAAGCAGATTGGAGGGATACTCAATGAAATACAATCCTCATAAATATCAGACTTATGCAACCAATTTCATTTTAGAGCATCCCATAGCGGCAGTCCTTTTAGAGATGGGTCTTGGCAAAAGCGTCATTACTCTAACTGCTATATTTGACCTATGTCTTGATAGTTTTGAAATTGGTAAGGTTCTGGTCATTGCCCCGTTGAGAGTAGCAAGAGATACGTGGCCTGCAGAGATTGAAAAGTGGGATCATCTTAAAGGGCTTAAATATACCGTAGCAGTTGGTTCTGAGGCTCAGAGAAAAGTAGCACTTATGAAAAGAGCACAAGTGTATATTATTAATCGAGAAAACGTCGAATGGCTCATTTCTAGAAGCGGCATTCCTTTTGATTTTGATATGGTAGTGGTAGATGAACTGTCCTCGTTTAAATCCCACCAAGCAAAAAGGTTTAAAAGCCTAATGAAAGTCAGACCTTTGGTTAAAAGGTTAGTTGGGCTTACAGGGACACCATCATCTAATAGTTTGATGGATTTATGGGCAGAATATCGACTTTTGGATATGGGGCAAAGACTGGGGCGGTTTATTGGTAGATACAGGGAAGATTATTTTGTGCCGGATAAGCGCAATCAGCAAGTTATATACTCCTACAAACCAAAGCCAGGAGCAGAAGAAGCTATCTACCGAAAGATTTCGGATATCACTATCAGCATGAAAGGATCCGATTATCTTAAACTGCCGGAGCTAGTCATAAACGAAGTTTCAGTCAGGCTTTCCGAAAAGGAAATGAAAATTCTCGACAGTATGAAACGGGATCTTATAACAGTAGTCAAAGGTGAGGAAATTACTGCAGCCAATGCGGCTGCATTATCTGGAAAGCTCCTCCAAATGGCTAATGGAGCAGTCTATGATGATCAGGGTGCGGTGATTCATATACACGATCATAAGCTGGATGCGTTAGAGGATGTAGTCGAAGGAGCTTATGGAAAACCTGTCTTGATTGCATACTGGTTTAAGCATGATCTGGTTCGGATACAGAACAGCTTTGATGTTGAAGTATTATCCAGTGCTGATTCCATAAGGAGATGGAACAAAGGAGAAATTCCTGTTGCCATCATTCATCCAGCATCTGCGGGGCATGGACTGAATCTGCAAGCTGGAGGCTCTATTCTTGTTTGGTTCGGATTGACATGGAGCTTGGAACTTTATCAGCAAACCAATGCCCGGCTTTGGCGACAGGGGCAAAAGGATACAGTGGTTATCCACCACCTGATAGCAAAAGGGACAATAGATGAACGTGTAATGAAAGCGCTGAAAGGTAAAGACGTGAGGCAAGCGGCCATGATTGAAGCGGTGAAGGCGGAAATAAATAAATACAAAGAGGGTTTGCCTTGTGGAAAGATAGGAGGAATTGCCGGTGAACGCTAAAGAATATTTGTCTCAGGCTTTTAACCTTGATCAAAGAATCAATTGTAAATTGGAACAAGTGTCAGTGCTAAGGGACCTCGCTTTAAAAACAACATCGGTCCTACAAGATGATAAAGTTCAAGGCATAAAGCAGCGATCGCCAATGGAAAATGCTCTTGTGAAGTTAATGAGCCTTGAAGAAGAGATTAATGCTGACATTGATCGGTTGATAGACTTAAAGCGTGATTTATCCAACTTCATTGCCGAAATCGAAAGCCCTTCTCACCGGTTGCTCCTAGAGCTCCGTTATCTTGGGGGCAGCACTTGGGAGGAGGTCGCCGCTGTTATGGGTTATGATTTACGTTGGACTTATCGGTTACATCGAAAGGCATTGAAGGAAGCCAATGAACGATTGGAAAGCAGCCCGGTGGAATGTTTATGAATGCTGGAGTACCCACAACACCCTTGAAGGTCCAGTTCCTTTCAGGGTTTTTCTTTTACTTTTACAAACACGCCATGAAAAGCCATTAAAAGCCATTAAAAGCCATCCTACAAATGTGATAGAGTATAAGCTGTAGAAGTAGCATAGTTACGAGCCCTTGAAGGACTTAACCTTCGGGGCTTTTTTAATTGGAGTACGGAGTTGAGAACAATGCCAAAGAAACCAAAGAAGCCGTGCAAACACAACGGCTGTCCTTTGTTGACTGATGATAAGTATTGTGAGTCTCATGCGAAGCTTCATGTGGATGATAGAGCGATCGCAAGCGAGCGTGGCTATGATAACCGTTGGAGGAAGGCGAGCAAACGATTCTTAAACGCTCACCCTCTTTGCAAACGCTGTGAGCAAAAAGGAAAGCTCACTCAAGCAACGGTGGTTGACCACATCAAACCACATCGAGGTGACCAGAGATTGTTCTGGAATGAAAGCAATTGGCAACCTTTGTGTAAAAGATGTCATGATCGAAAGACAAGAACAGAAGATCAGTATCCAGTTTATACGTTTTAATGGACGGGGTAGGGGAGGTCAAATCTCTACAACTAATTATATGGCGACCGCGCGCCCCCTTTACGTGAATTTTCGCAGAATTAAACAAGGGGGGTTACTCTTGAGGGGCTGAATATAAGTTCAAACAATAGCGGTAAGGAATTAGGCTGTTTAATATTTTGCGAAATTGTTTAATTGGGGAATTGATAAAAATGGTGTTCAACCCCTATCAGGACTGGGGTTTTGACAGTTTTGATTGGAAAACGAAAAACACGAGTGAAACGCATCTTTAGCTTGTTAAATAGCTGATTAATGCGTTTTTTTATGGTCCTTTTCAATACTGTTTACGCAGAAAGGAGTGGAGTGATGACAGAAGCAGAAAAGCAACAAATTTATGATCTTCGTCTTAAAGGAGTTGGTTATAAAGCGATCGCTGCAGTATTGGGGAAATCCCGTGATACGGTACGAGTCTTTTGTAAACAACATGGTCTAGATGGGGATGCAAAAGTTGTTGCATTGAATGTGAAAGAGCAAATGAAAAATCATCTCCTCTGCTCCTCCTGCGGTAAACCAATTAAACAAAAGAAACGAGGAAGGGTTCGGAAGTTTTGTTCTGATGAATGCCGCAGAAAATGGTGGAATGAAAATCCCCAAGCAAGAAAGAAAAGAGAAACAGCTATTTATAACTATACATGTCCACAATGCGGGGAAACGTTCAGTTGCTACGGGAACAAGAGACGAAAGTTCTGCAGTCATGATTGTTATATAAAATCGAGATTTTGGAGTGAAGAAGATGGAATTTAAAAAATTGCCCATTGAAGATTTAATTCCCGCTAGCTACAACCCAAGGAAAAAGTTAAAACCGGGAGACAGTGAATTTGAAAAGATAAAAAACAGTATTGAGGAATTTGGTTATGTAGAGCCTGTTATCGTCAATCAAGACATGACAGTAATTGGTGGCCATCAACGAATTACGGTTTTAAAAACGTTGGGCTATACTGAAATTGATTGTGTCGTCATTGATGTTGATAAGACAAAGGAAAAGGCTCTGAATATCGCCTTGAATAAAATCAGTGGCGAATGGAATAAAGAGTTGTTAGCTGACTTGATTCAGGATTTACAGTCATTAGATTATGATGTTGCTTTTACAGGTTTTGACCCGCCGGAAATTGATCAGCTTTTCAATGAGGTTCATGATAAGGAAATTCAAGAAGATGATTTTGATGTTGAAAAAGAACTTGCTGAACCGGCTATCACTCAAAAAGGTGATGTGTGGTTACTTGGTAGGCATCGCTTAATCTGTGGAGACAGTACAGACCCAGATGTTTATGAAGTTCTCATGAATGGGCAGAAGGCAAATCTTGTCGTAACGGACCCGCCTTACAATGTAAATTACTCTTCGCAAGCAGGCAGCATTCAGAACGATAACATGAAGAATGAAGAGTTTTATAACTTCTTGTTTAAAGCTTATACGAATATGGCCGCAAGTATGGAAAAGGATGCATCCATCTATGTGTTCCATGCGGATACGGAAGGTTACAATTTCAGAAAGGCATTCAAGGATGCAGGGTTTTACTTATCAGGTGTTTGCATTTGGGCTAAACAGAGCCTTGTACTTGGTCGGAGTCCTTACCAATGGAAACATGAACCGATTTTATTTGGCTGGAGAAAAGATGGAAAGCACAATTGGTATGCCGACCGAAAGCAGAGCACCATTTGGAACTTTGACAGGCCGTCGAAGAATGCAATCCATCCAACGATGAAACCAGTTAGCCTGTGTGCCTACCCGATTCAGAATAGCAGCATGAGCAATTGCATCGTTTTAGATCCTTTTGGTGGGAGCGGGTCCACTCTTATGGCTTGCGAACAAACCAACCGAATCTGCTATACGATTGAACTGGATGAAAAATATGCAGATGCAATTGTCAAAAGGTATATCGAACATGTGGGAAATGATGCAAATGTGTTCCTGGAAAGGGACGGACAAAAACTATCGTATTCAGATGTTCCTAAACCTGTACTTGATGAAATATTATAGCCGGACAAAGTTGCTATGCTTCAACGTGTATGGCAATATGCTACTACCTTGAAGAGATTGGAGGCAGAGTGATGAAAGAAAGCAATAAACCTACATGTAAACTTGTCGGGAAAGACGGGAATATTTTTTCAATCCTTGGAAGAGTGGGTAGGACGTTAAAGGAAAATGGAAAAACCGAACAAGTTAAAGAAGTGAGTGAGCGGGTGATGGCATCCGGCTCCTATGGTGAAGCCCTCCAAATCATCATGGAATACGTTGAAGCGGAGTGATTTAAGTGAAAGCATTGTTTGGAAGGAAAGTTAGTAACCTAGCGGAGCTGAAGGAAATCACGGAAGAAGCTATTAAGCAAGGTCAGCAAGGACAAAGTTACATTGTGACAAAAGAAGTGGAGCTTGAAGATAGAGATTTTCATAGCTTTGCAAATGATTTCTTCAACGACCAGCCTTGGATCACACGGGAAGATGGCGGAGTGAATGAGAACAGAGAGGCATGCTGCATCAGAGTCACCAATAAAGATACTGGTGAGAAGGTGCTTGTAAACAGCGAAGGCTACAGTTATCCAAGATACACAGCAATTGAAAACGATTAGAGTGGGGCCTTCTTGGGCCTTTTTCTATTGGTCTATAAATATACGCATTTTGGTCAGGAATGACTTGCTATTACCTGTGTTTAGAGTGATATATGTACTACACCAAAACACAGGAGGTAATGAAAATGGATCGAAAAGAAATGGTCAAAAAGCTAGGCGAATTTTTAGGAGTGAAACCAAAGTATCTCAATGCTCCAACCTTTGCTTACGAAATTGTAACGGAGAAAGAAACCTACACGATTGATAGGCAGGGCACGATTACAAACTCAGCCGGGGAAGTGAAGACTTTTGAAGAAATTATAAACCCGCCAGAGCCTGAGACTAGGGATGAAGAAAAGCCAGCGGTTCTTGACCTTGATGGAATAGAGGTAACACTTCCACTAGAGGGACACACCGGAAATACACTAAAAAATCTAGTAAACATGCTTTATAGCAAACAGCACCTGATCATGATGGCTTTTGAAACAACCGAGTCGCTGATGGATGAAACCTTTCCAGAGGATTTGAGTAAAAAGGAAATGAGTACCTTTGAGGAATTTAAGAAGGCTCTTGCTGAACTTGGCCTTGAAAGGATCCCCGGCTTAGCCTTTGATTTTGAAAATGAAACCTTCACTATCAAACTAGCAGCTCAAAACTTGGATTCAGAGAAAGTCACAGCCTTTCAAGACCTTGCTGCATTCATCAACCAAAATGCTAAAAAGCAAAAGCGAGCATCTTTCAAACGAGCCCAGGATGATAATCCAAAATATTCCTTTAGAACTTGGCTCATACGGCTTGGGATGAATGGCCCTGAGTATAAAACAACAAGGAAGGTACTGCTGCAAAACCTTGAAGGAAGCGGAGCCTTTAGAAAGGTGAGTGAACCTAATGGATAAGTTCTTCACACAAACGCACTGTGATCGTTGTGGCGAAAGCTTAAAAGACGGACGGATTATGTCCATGTACAATACAGATTGCCTTTGCTTAAGCTGCAAGGAGAAGGAAACCAAGCGGGTCGACTATGGTGAGGCTGTCAAAGTTGAGCATGAGGAAATCAAAAAGGGCAATTACAATTTTAAAGGCATCAAAGGAGATAATTAACTTGCTAATCCCTGTGTTTAGAGTGATGTATAGACATACCAAAACACAGGGAGGTTGTTTAAATGACTAGGGATACGGTTCAAATGCTACAGGGGAACGTTGATGCAGTACGAGGGATGGAGCTTCTTCTACAGCAAAAGCGGGATTTAGAAGCTTCAGGATATCAAGATAATCAAATCTATTTTTTACCGGGAATGTTGGTTCTTAAACTTGAAGATGGTGAAGTACGCTGGATGGTCTTTAACGGCGAATTTAAAATCGAAATATGGAAGAACTAGAGGAACCAAAAAAACGATTTAAAGTGAGTCTGTCAGGAGATAGGCTCTTTTCTTACGCCAAATTTGAAAGGAGGTGGCGCCTGTGGCCCAAAGTGGAAGGAAACCCAAACCTACAGCAATAAAGGCCTTAGAAGGCAATCCTGGAAAGCGACAGTTGAATCAGAATGAGCCTATACCAGAAAAGAAAGCACCAAGATGTCCCACTTGGCTAGAACCTGAAGCAAAGAAAGAATGGCGGAGGATGGTCAAGCAGCTGGAGCAATTAGGTATCCTGACCGAAGTGGATATGGCTGCCTTTGCGGGATACTGCCAAGCCTATGCAAGGTGGAAAGAAGCAGAAGAATTTATCACAAAACATGGAACCATTGTTAAAACCCCTTCAGGATATTGGCAACAGGTGCCACAGGTATCCATTGCCCAGAGTTATCTAAAAATCATGAATCGGTTCTGTGAACAGTTTGGGTTAACCCCTTCATCAAGAAGTAGAATTGTGGCGGACAAGCCAAGTGATGCGAATGATCCAATGGAGTTTATGCTCTTTCAAGGTGGTGGTAAAAGTGTATGATGAGCAAAAGGCCCAGCATGCCGTTAACTTTATCAACTGCTTAAAACATACGAAAGGTCAGTGGCGTGGGGTTCCTTTTGACCTTCTGCCTTGGCAAGATAAAATCATCCGAGATGTATTTGGTACGGTCAAAGAAAATGGATATCGACAATATAATACCGCCTATATTGAAATACCAAAGAAAAATGGAAAGAGTGAAATTGCTGCTGCCGTAGCTTTATTAATGACATGTGCTGACAATGAGTGGGGAGCAGAGGTTTATGGTTGTGCCTCTGACAGACAACAGGCCTCGATTGTTTTTGATGTTGCGGTGGAGATGGTGGATCAGTCGCCAGCCCTTAGGAAAAGGTTCAAGCCCGTAATGTCAATGAAACGGCTAGTCTATAAACCTACCAATAGTTTTTATCAGGTGCTATCCGCTGAAGCATACACGAAACATGGTTTGAATGTTCATTCTGTGGTCTTTGACGAATTGCATGCTCAGCCAAACCGGGAGTTGTTTGATGTAATGACGAAAGGTTCTGGGGATGCTCGACTTCAGCCGTTGTTCTTTTTAATCACAACTGCAGGTACAGATCGAAATTCAATCTGTTATGAAGTCCATCAAAAAGCAGTAGACATTATCGAGGGAAGAAAGATTGACCCTACTTTTTATCCGGTCATTTACGGAATCAAAGACGACGATGATTGGACTGATGAAAAGAACTGGTATAAGGCCAATCCATCATTGGACCATACCATTGACATAGAGAAAGTTCGAAATGCATTTATTAGTGCGAAGGAAAATCCAGCTGAAGAAAATATCTTCAGGCAACTGAGACTGAATCAATGGGTGAAGCAATCCACCCGCTGGATGCAGATGGAGAAATGGGATGCTTGTGATGATCCGGTTGACTTAGATAGTCTTCGAGGAAGAGAATGCTTTGCAGGACTTGACCTTTCGAGCACAACAGATATAACAGCTTTTGTGTTAGTTTTCCCACCAAGGACAGATGATGAGAAATTCATTGTTCTGCCTTACTTCTGGATACCAGATGAAAACTTGAAAGTAAGAGTTAGAAGAGATCATGTTCCTTATGATATTTGGGAACAGCAAGGATATATCAAAACGACAGAAGGAAATGTTGTTCATTACGGATTCATTGAGGCTTTCATTGAAGAACTAGGAATGAAGTACAACATTAAAGAAATTGCTTTCGATAGATGGGGAGCTGTACAGATGGTGCAGAACCTTGAAGGGATGGGATTCACCGTTGTTCCTTTTGGACAGGGCTATAAAGATATGTCTCCAGCATCAAAAGAACTGATGAAAATAACCCTTGAGAAAAGAATCGTTCACGGTGGAAACCCAGTTTTAAGATGGATGATGGATAACATCTTTGTCAAAACGGATCCAGCAGGGAACATAAAGCCTGACAAAGAGAAAAGTACGGAGCGTATTGATGGTGCGGTTGCTTTGATTATGGCTCTCGATAGGGCAATCAGGAATGAAAATAGGGAAAGTGTTTATGATGGTCGAGGGATATTGATACTGTAGAAAAATATTAAAGCTAGTATAATAGTGGTATGAAAGAGAGGGACAGAGAAAGGAAGTAGAATAATGAATTTATCTATGTCGGAGCAATTGATGCACAGTACTGTTAGAATAGAAGTTCTAAATGGTGCGGGTCAAATACAAAGTACAGGTACAGGATTCTTTTTTCTATATAGTATAAAAGGTGAAAATAATGTACCCGTTTTAGTGACAAATAAACACGTGGTTAGGGATGCTAAATTAGGAAGGTTAGTATTTACAATTGCCACTGAAGGAAATATTCCTAAATATGGGGAGACTTTTTCTTATATAATACAAGACTTTGAAAAATCCTTTATATTTCATCCAGATGATAATGTTGATTTGTGTATTATGCCAATGTTTCCAGTAATAGAGGATGCAAGGGCTAGACATAACAAAAATCTCTTTACAATTTCATTAGATGAATCAATAATACCTTCTACTGAACAGGTTAGAAACCTTTCTGCATTAGAAGATGTTATTATGGTCGGTTATCCCAATGGTCTATGGGATGAGGCGAATAACCTACCAATAATACGAAGAGGAATAACCGCTGTCCATCCAAAATTTGACTATAATCATAAAACTGATATTGTTGTTGACATTGCTTCTTTTCCTGGTTCAAGTGGCTCTCCAATTTGTATATTTAATCAAGGCTCGTATGCAAGTGGGGATGGTATAATAATAGGCAGCAGATTCTTATTATTAGGGATTTTATATGCAGGGCCTCAGCAAACTGCAATAGGTGAAATACAAACAGTGACGATTCCAACTTCCGTTGTCCCTATAGCAAGAACTAATGTAATGATGAATCTTGGTTATGCGGTAAAGAGTAGGAGGCTACTGGATTTTAAGTCTATTTTGGAACCATTAGTTAATTAATAAATAATTTCTAAGCACTTTGTTGATTCAAAGTGCTTTTTTCATACGCATTTTTAGGAGTGAAAGTCATGAAGATACCGATATTATCAAAGTTCTTTCAATCAAGAGATGGTCCAAAGAACAGCTTTTTAGGAAACACCTACAGCTTCTTCTTTGGCGGTACTACTAGCGGGAAAACAGTCAATGAAAGAACGGCGATGCAAACCACTGCCGTCTATGCTTGTGTACGAATTCTAGCAGAAACAATCGCAAGTTTGCCGCTTCATTTATACAGATACACTGACAATGGTAAGGAAAAAGCTGTAGAACATAAATTATATTACATGCTCCATGATGAGCCAAATGCCGAGATGACATCGTTTGTGTTTAGAGAAACACTGATGAGTCATCTTTTATTATGGGGAAATGCCTATGCACAGATTATTCGAGATGGCAGAGGAAATGTGCTTTCTCTTTATCCTTTACTTCCAGATAGGATGGCGGTGGATAGAACTTCTACAGGGGAACTTTACTATGAATATCGAAAGGACACTGGCTCGGTCATCCTTCGAAATGAAGAGGTTCTTCATATTCCTGGGCTTGGCTTTGATGGTCTTATGGGATATTCACCAATTGCTATGGCTAAAAATGCGATTGGAATGGCACTGGCCACCGAAGAGTATGGAGCTAAGTTCTTTGCGAATGGTGCTAATCCAGGTGGTGTGCTGGAACATCCCGGTGTGGTTAAAGATCCATCGAAAATCCGGGAAAGCTGGAATGCCGTTTATCAAGGAAGTAGCAATGCTCATCGAATTGCAGTCCTTGAGGAAGGAATGAAGTTTCAAAGTATAGGCATCCCACCAGAACAAGCACAGTTCTTAGAAACGAGGAAGTTTCAAACAGAAGAGATTTGTAGAATTTTTCGGGTTCCTCCTCACCTTGTAGCCAATCTGGATAAAGCGACTTTCAGTAATATTGAACATCAATCCATTAGCTTTATCGACAATACGATCATGCCTTGGGTAACTAGAATTGAACAGTCTATGAAGAAGGCGCTGTTAAGTGAAACAGATAAGAAAGAGTACTTTATCAAGTTTAATCTGAATGGACGACTCCGAGGAGATGCAGGTTCAAGAGCTCAATTCTATCAGATCATGCGGCAAAACGGAGTGATGTCAGCAAACGATATCCGGGAACTAGAAGAGATGAACCTGATCCCAGAAGAACAGGGTGGAGGCAAATATTTAGTGAACGGAAACTTCGTCGATATGTCAAAAGCCGGAGCTTGGACAGAAAAATATGAGGAGGGATAACCCTTGAGGAAATTTTGGAACTGGGTCAAGAACGAAGATGGCAGAACGCTATTTCTTGATGGTGTCATTGCTGAAGAGACATGGTTTGGCGATGAAGTCACACCGAAGCAATTTAAATCTGAACTATTCAATGAGAGCGGGGATATATCCATTTGGATTAACTCTCCAGGTGGTGACGTGTTTGCTGCAAGCCAGATTTATAACATGTTGATGGATTACAAGGGTCATGTGACCGTGAAAATAGACGGGATTGCTGCAAGTGCTGCTTCCGTTATTGCGATGGCAGGTGGAGAGGTATTGATGTCGCCTGTTTCGATGATGATGATCCATAATCCGATGACGATTGCCTTTGGAGATACAGCTGAAATGAAAAAAGCCATTCAGATGTTGGGTGAAGTAAAGGAAAGTATCATCAATGCCTATGAATTGAAAACGGGTCTACCAAGGACAAAACTCTCAAACTTGATGGATGAGGAAAGTTGGTTCAATTCAAAAAAGGCAATGGAGCTGGGCTTTGCGGATGGCATCCTATTCACAAATGAAAGTGAACAAGCATCACCAGAGGAAGGAATCATCTATAGCCAGATGGCTGTTGTGAATTCATTTTTACACAAACTGCCGCAAAGAGAGAAGAAAACTGGAACAGATATCAGCATATTAGACAAGAGACTTGATCTCTTGAAATATTAAGGAGGAGATTTGGATGAGTAAAGTATTAGAACTACGTGAAAAACGGGCAAAAGCATGGGAAAGCACTAAAGCATTTCTTGATTCCAAAAGAGGAGAAGATGGAATTCTCTCTGCCGAGGATACGTCCACTTATGAAAAAATGGAGGCAGAAGTCGTTAATCTCGGGAAAGAAATTGATCGATTGGAAAGACAACAAGCCATCGATTTAGAACTTTCAAAACCGATTAATCAGCCTATTACTTCAAAGCCAACAGGAACTGAGGGGCAAAAAACAGGCCGAGCAACAGATGAATACAGGGAAGCATTCTGGAAATCGATGAGAAACAAAAGTAACTACGATGTACAGAACGCTTTAAAAATTGGAACAGACTCTGAGGGTGGGTATCTTGCTCCAGATGAGTTTGAAAGAACCCTTATTGAATCGTTGGAAGAGGAAAATATCTTCCGTTCATTAGCCAAGGTCATCACGACTTCATCAGGAGATCGGAAAATTCCGGTGGTTGCTTCAAAAGGAACTGCTTCATGGGTGGATGAAGAAGGATTGATTCCTGAATCGGATGATAGTTTTGGACAAGTTTCGATTGGAGCTTATAAATTAGCCACCATGATTAAAGTGTCCGAAGAACTTTTAAACGACAGTGTATTTAATCTTGAAGCGTATATTGCAAAAGAATTTGCCAGACGGATTGGTGCCAAAGAAGAAGAAGCCTTCTTTGTTGGAGATGGTACCGGAAAACCGACTGGCATTTTTAATGCCACTGGTGGAGCCGAACTTGGTGTGACTGGAACTTCTGCAACGGCTGTTTCCGTCGATGAGATTATGGATTTGTTCTACTCATTGAAGTCGCCTTACCGTAAAAAAGCCATCTTTGTCATGAATGATGCGACGGTCAAACTGATTCGAAAGTTGAAAGACGGGAATGGCCAGTACCTATGGCAGCCTTCGATCCAAGCGGGACAACCAGATACGATTTTAAATCGTCCAGTTAAAACATCTGCATATGTTCCAACTGTAGAAGCGGGTGCTAAGACGATTGCGTTCGGTGATTTTGGATACTACTGGGTCGCAGATCGACAAGGTCGTTCTTTCCAGAGATTAAATGAATTATATGCCGCAACAGGACAAGTTGGTTTCAAGGCATCACAGAGGGTGGATGGAAAGTTGATTCTTCCTGAAGCGATTAAAGTCCTTCAACAGAAAGCGTAGGTGATCGTTCATGAGTAATGTCAAAAATTATACAGAACAAGGTGGAAATCGAACCGTCATTGGTGGGGAATTAGATATAACTCCAGAAGGAAAGTTAGCTTTTGACGGAACACTATTAAGTCCAGCCACACTTCAAGCAGATAGTACTGCTGTAGATGTAGCTGGACTTGTTACTGACTTTAATGCTTTACTAGCAAAACTGAAAACAGCTGGTCTAATGAATGCTGAATAGTAAAGGGAGGAAGTGGTGATGGATGAGTTGTTATCAAAGGTAAAACAAAACCTTATTCTAAACCATGATGAGGACGATGTACTGCTTTCTGGATTCATCACTGCCGCTGTTTCCTATGCAGAAAGCTATCAAAAGAAACCTGATGGCTTTTACAAAGAAAATCCTTTGCATCCTACGACCGAACAGGCTGTCATCATGCTATCGTCTCACTTTTATGAAAGTCGAGATGGTAGCACTGGCGGCTTTTTTGCTGACAATGTCGAAGCGAGTAAACAAGTATGGAATGTGGTCAATATGCTCCTTCGTCTTAATAAGGACGTGATCATATGAGTTTAGGAAAAATGAATGTCCAGATTGAAATTTTTAGCATTGTATCTGTTAAAGATGAAGAAGGATTTGCCACCGAGGGGGAGCAACTTTTAACTTCGGTGAGGGCTTATAAAGAAAATCGTCATGGGAGTGAAGCTTGGAAAAATCGGGCTAGTTTCTCTGAGGCTAGCTCTCTTTTTCGCTTTAGAAAACCTCGGGGATTTGAGTTAACCACGGATTTAGTCATTGGCTGTAAGGATGAACGATACAACATTTTAAGTGTTGAGGATATTAAAGAACGTGGCATGTATGTAGAAGTGTTAGCTGAGAAAATTACAGGGTCAAAGGGGTGAGGCTGTGGCAAGAGCAGCAGTAAAAATGCCAGATGACTTTCTAGAAAGAATCGCAAAATTAAATCGTCACTTTGATGACATTGTTCCAAGAGTATTAGAAAAGGGAGCAGAGCCAGTGATTCAGAAAGCTAAAAGTAATCTAGCTGCAAGAATTGGACAGGGAACGAAGGAACCTTCTCAATCTACTGGTGAATTATTAGCATCCCTTGAAACAACAAAGGCAGTCCAAGATGCAAAAGGGGACTGGAACCTTAGGGTGGGTATTCCTACAACAAAGGACAGTAAGGGAGTTTCGAATGCATTGAAGGCAGCTGTATTGGAGTATGGGAAATCCGGCCAACCTCCTAGACCTTGGCTAAAGCCTACAAAGTCAGCTACAAGAAAAGCCTGTGCAGAGGCGATGGAGAAAGCACTGGATAAGGAGATTGAGAAACTATGAGTCTATTAAAAGACCTGAATACCTTACTTGAACCCATCGGGATTCCCATTGAAACAGGTGTCTTTTCCAAGAAACCGCCTGATGAGTACATCGTAATTACACCGATGTCAGACAGGTTGGACTTCTTTGCCGATAATCAAGCCCATTCAGTTATCGAGGAAGCACGGCTATCGCTTTTTATAAAAAAGAATTACCAACCATTAAAAAAACAGCTTACAAAGATCCTGCTAAAAGCGGATATAACCATTACGGATCGACAGTATATCGGATTTGAAGATGATACTAAATATCATCACTATTCCATTGATGTCTTGAAAGAATATGAAATGGAGGAATATTAAATGGCAACAATCGGATTGGACCGTTTATTTTATGCCAAGATCACAGAAGATGAGAATGGTATTGAAACATATGGAACTCCAAAAATACTAGCGAAAGCCATGTCCGCAGAACTCAGTGTTGAACTCATTGAAGCTATCCTTTATGCGGATGATGGCGCATCAGAAATTGTAAAGGAATTTAATAGTGGAACATTAACCCTTGGAATTGATGATATCGGCTCCATAGCAGCACAAGATTTAACAGGAAGTAAGATTGATAGCAACAATGTCGTGGTTTCAAGAAGTGAAGATGGTGGGAATCCTGTGGCAGTTGGGTTTCGTGCCAAGAAAGCGAATGGAAAGTATCGATACTTTTGGTTGTATCGGGTTATTTTTAGCATTCCTACAACCAACCTTACGACAAAAGGTGAATCAATTACATTCAGCAGTCCCACCATAGAAGGAACCGTGTTTAGACGAAATAAGCTAGATGGTGAAAATAAACATCCATGGAAGGCGGAAGTCACAGAAGGGGACAATGGTGTAGCGCAAGAAACCATAACCAAATGGTTTAGTTCTGTATATGAGCCCGACTTTTCACCAGTAACTCCAACAATTACGGTTACCGTGCAGCCCGCAGATTTAACAGAAGTGGTAGAAGGTAGCATTTCTGGCAGTTTATCGGTTGTTGCAAGCACGAATACTAGTTATCCTGTCACTTATCAGTGGTATGAAAATACAACCGATAGCACGACAGGTGGAACCGCTATTAATGGGGAAACGTCAGCAAGTTTTGATATCCCAACGGATTTACTTGCAGGTTCCTATTATTACTACTGTGTTTTGAGTTCAGTTGGTGCTAGTACTGTTAAGACAGATGTGGCTACGGTGGATGTATCTTAATTCGAGGGAGGATGATGAAAAATGGGAAATGAGAATAAAGAGGCGGCACCATTGGAAATTGATCCTGCAGCTGACGAAAGAAGTGCAGTGATTGAAGTTCGTGGCATGGAATATAAATTGATTTTGACTACAAAGGCTACGAAAGAAATTGCAAAACGATATGGTGGCTTAGAGAATCTGGGAACGAAGCTGATGAATTCAAAGGATTTTGAACTAGCTTTGGATGAGATTGTCTGGCTTATTACGTTATTAGCCAATCAGTCAATCCTGATTCATAATCTGAAAAATAAAGTGGATAAAAAGGAATTGCTGAAAGAGGATGAAGTGGAACTATTGACTACTCCTTTTGAATTGGCAGAGTACAAGAATGCGATTATGGCTTCCATGTTGAAAGGCACAAAACGGCATATACAGAGTGAACCAGCAAAAAACGTGGAAGTCGGGTAAGCGATGAAGAGTTGTTTATCCGACTTATTTATTATGGCACCGCTCAGTTAAACCGAAGTGAAGAAGAAGTGTGGCTCATGCCAATGGGGTATTTAATGGATTTATGGGAATGTCATAAGCAGTTTACCGGAATTGCTAAGCCATTGATGGAAGTTTCGATTGATGATGTTATTCCTGTAGGGATATAGGATATATACTAGTGTTTGAAAAAAACTTCAAGCCCTAAAGTTGCTCTAAATCATTGGTAAATCAAGCCTTTTTCCCAGTCACAACACTAATCACAATACACAGTCACTGTCTTGACTTACAAAAAAGTGTTTGTGATACAATCCCAATAAAAGGGAAAGGGGTTGTAGTAATGGTGATTCCAAAGCTTGAGGATTTTGTGAAAGAGATTAAGCAATTGAAGGTGGATGCAAAAGAGTCTGGAGAAAGCAGTATCGAAATTTGTAGTGGCATACTTCATAAAATGATGGGTGATCATAAAGGGAAAAATGCTAGAATGGCAAGCTGCTGTAGAGCAATGTATAAAAGCATGAATCCTGGCGATGAAGTAGTTCAATTACCAAATCCAAAGGCTGGTAATACAGAGACAAAAGGATTTGGTTCTAGATTAATCATTAGGTACTATTTATGATAAATCGTTAGGCACTCTTTTAAACGGGGTGTCTTTTTTATGCCCAAAAAGAGAGGAGGTGGAGTCGTGGCTGATAACTTTGGACTTCGAATCGGTGTAGAAGGTGAGAAGGACTTCAAAAATGCCTTGAGAGATATCAATCAAAATTTCAAGGTGTTAGGAAGTGAAATGAAACTTGTCACCGCCCAATTTGATAGGCAGGATCAATCAATTGAAGCTCTAACTGCAAGAAACGGAGCACTCGCAAAATCAGTTGATGCACAAAAGGACAAAATTAGTACATTAGAGGCGGCACTTAGAAACGCAGCAGATTCTTTTGGTGAGAATGATAGACGAACACAAAATTGGCAAATTCAGCTGAATAACGCCAAGTCTGAACTGATGAAGATGGAGCGAGAACTTGAGAATAACAATCAAGCCATCCAAGATTTGAATGAAGGATTCAACGATGCTGAAGGAGAAGTAGAGGAGTTTGCTAATGAAGTACAGAATGCAGCGGATCAGACTGAAGATGCTTCTGGTCGATTTGAAAAGCTAGGAGGTGTCTTAAAAGGAATCGGTGCAACCATTGGAGCAGCTGTAGCCGCCATTGGAACTGCAGCCGTTGCCACAGGGGTTAGCCTGATTAAACTTGGTGATGAGTACAACATGGCCGTCAATCAAATTTCTGCTTCAACTGGTGCAACAGGTGCCGAACTTGAAGAGTTGGGAGAAATTGCTCAAAACGTGTACAAGCATAATTTCGGTGACAGCTTGGATGATGTGGCAGTAGGAATTTCAGAGGTACAAAAGATAACCGGACTCATGGGTGAAGAGCTAGAAAAAGCCACCGAGTCCGGTTTTGCTTTGAGGAAAACCTTTGACTTCGATATGCAGGAATCGGCAAGGGCAGCCAGTGCTCTTATGAAGAACTTCGGTATCTCGGCTGATGAGGCCTATAACATTATTGCGGTTGGTGCTCAAAACGGTGCCGATAAAAATGGCGATCTATTAGATACCTTGAATGAATATTCCGTTCAATATGCTTCACTTGGCCTTAGTGCAGATGAGTTTATCGCTAGTTTAGTAGCTGGAGCAGAAAGTGGTGCTTTCAGTATTGATAAGGTTGGGGATGCAGTTAAGGAATTCAATATCCGAGCCAAAGACGGCAGTAAGTCGAGTATGGAAGCCTTCACCGCTCTTGGGCTTAATGCAGAAGAAATGACGAAGCAGTTTGCCCAAGGTGGGGAAACAGCTAATGCTGCATTCTTTAGTGTCATTCAAAAACTTCAAGAGATTGAAGATCCGCTTCTTAAAAACACAATTGGTGTGCAGTTATTTGGCACACAGTTTGAAGATTTAGAAGCCAGTATACTACCAGTTCTTGGTGGGATAAAAGATAGTACCATCGCGAGTGGGGATGCGTTGGCTCAAATAACAGAAGTCAAATACGATAACCTAACTGATGGAATTGAGGGCGTAAAACGTTCCTTACAAGGGGTGTTTCTACCAGCAGTAAGTGAAGTTTCGGCAGGAATTACAGATTTGTTTTCTGGCTTATCGAATGGAATTAATGAAGCGGATGGGGATTTTGAAAAAATTGCTGAAGTGATAGGAGAGACTGTTGCTGGTATAACAGAACTCATTACCGAGCAATTGCCTCAGTTCGTTACGTTAGGACTTCAAATTATTATGTCCTTAATTGGTGCCATTGTCGAAAACCTCCCAATGATCATTGATTCAGCCATGCAAATTGTGACGACTCTGCTTCAAGGCATCATCGAGGCTCTCCCTCAAATTACAGAAGGGGCACTTTATCTTGTTCTTAGTTTAGTAGATGGTATTCTTGCTAACCTCCCTGCTTTAATCGAAGCGGCTTTGACAATGATTGTCACACTAGCGACTGGGATTGGTGAGGCATTGCCAAACCTTATCCCTTCTATAGTAGCAGCCATACTTCTAATAGTGGAAACTATTATTAATAATCTCGATATGGTGCTGGAGGCCGCTTTTAAAATTATCGAAGGTTTGGCAATAGGACTTATAAATGCATTACCAAGGTTAATAGAAGCTTTACCAACTTTGATATCAACCCTTATCAATTTTATTACCGCAAATCTACCTAAGATTGTTGAGATGGGAATTAATCTTATCATACAGTTAGCAGCCGGAATTATTAGAGCCATCCCTCAACTGGTGGCCCAGCTACCGCAGATTGTTTCCGCTCTCCTTGTTGGAATAGGTAAAGCTGCCCTTTCTATAGGTGAGGTAGGGGTTAACATTGTCCGAGGGCTTTGGAATGGGATTTCTTCTATGATTGGATGGATAAAAGATAAGGTTAGCGGTTTTGTCGGTGGCATCGTCAGTAGTGTAAAAGGTGTTCTTGGGATTCGTTCCCCTTCACGAGTTTTTGCTGGGATTGGTGAAAACATGGGGGAAGGAATTGGAGTCGGTTTTTCAGATGCTATGGGTAATGTAGAAAAGGAAATGGAAGGCGCCATTCCTACAGACTTTGATTTAAATATAGATAGTGTGGTTACGGGTGTCGAGGGAGGAAGTAACGGTGCAGTATTTGATGTCACGATTCCACTAACGATTGATGGAAATGTGCTAACTCGAATTATTGCTCAGCTTCAATGGCATCAAAATACAGTGACCGTCAGAAACTTAGGTGTTGCTGGCTCGTAAAAGGAGGGTAGATTGGTGATTGAAATTTATGCAGGAAGCACATTAATACAGACTATCCGAAAAGTGATGTCAGCAAATATAAGAGAAACACTTGAAGGAGAATTCACGCTGTCGTTTACAGTTTTAGCCAAGTTTGCTCTTGCTTTAAAAACGAAACAGCTGGCCAAGCTAAACAATCAGTATTTTGAGATCGTACAGATTACGAAGTCATTACAAGGTAGTTTGCCAGTCTGCTCTGTAACTTGTGAACATGTATCCTACATTTTAAATGATGAGATTTTTAATATAGATGCTTTTGATTTTACGGGAGATCCTGCAGCTGGATTGAATCAGCTATTATCAGGAACTCCTTTTTCAGCAGGAATGGTAGATTTTACCGAAAGCTGTACAATGAAAATCAATCAGGAAGTAACAAGAAGGGCTGCCCTCATGCAGTACATTGCTATATTAGGTGGTGAGATTGAATACAACGGCTATTTGATTAATGTTCGACAGCATCGAGGAAGTAGCGAGTATCAGCCAGTGATGGGTTCGAAAAACGTCACCGATGTATCTGTTTCCCATGATTCAAGGGAAAATGCCTCTTCGTACTATATCTCTTTCTTTAAACTATTGAATTTAGCAGTCGGAGATAATGTGCATATTTTGTTTAAACCACTCGGTATTGACGTGAAAACAAGGGGCTGTCCAAAAAGTCATAGTTAACTGACTTTTTGGCAACCCTTCTATTTTAATTTCTTTAAAAAAATGCACAAAAAAATCGTCGATTCTAGTAAAATGTAAGTGACCAAACCAACATTTCGAGAAAGGACGATTTTTTATGAGCAATCCAATGATTACTACAGAAAATTATAACACTCAAATGACACTTCTTCCAGCGACAGACGAAAAAAAGAAACCCAAAAGACAATTAACCCCTACCTTCAAACCATATGACAACCATCAAATTCAAGCCATTTTTGATATGGAAGCCCTTATTCCAGAACACCACGTCGCTCGTGTTGTAGATGAAATGGTTGAAGCTGTGCCAGATGAACAACTGTTTTCTTATTATAAAGGCGGCGGTCGTAGTTCTTTTCATCCCAAAATGATGCTTAAAATCATTCTTTTTGGTTATTCCCAAAAGGTTTATTCTTGTCGAGGAATTGAAAAGTTGACAACGGAAAATTTCCCCGCCATGTGGTTGGCAGCGATGCAGCAGCCGGATTACCGCACAATCAATGAGTTCCGTGGGGAACGAATGAAAGCTATGATGGATGAGTTATTCGAAGCCATGATACATAAATTAATTGAAGAAAATTATATCACAATGGAAAACTACTTTTTGGATGGGACCAAGATCGAAGCCAATGCCAATAAGTATTCCTTCGTATGGAAAAAGTCAACTTCGAAATTTGAGGCAAAATTAAAAGAGAAGATTCAAGAAGTACTTCAGCACATCCATGAGTTAACACAAGCAGAGGTCGAAACAGTTCAGAAGGAAATACTGCAAAATGAAGAAATGGAAGAATATCATCTTGCAACCATCGCTCAAGAATTAGAAGAAAAAGTGGAAGCCTTAACGGAAGAGATTGAAAGAGAATCAGATTCAACAGTCCGTAAGGAAAAGCGTCAAGAACGTAGTAAATGGAAAAAGCCATTAAAGTTGATCAGGGAAAATTTCTTACCACGTCTAGCGAAATACAAGGAACAAAATGAAATTTTTGGAGACCGGAACAGCTATTCCAAAACAGACAAAGACGCAACCTTTATGCGTATGAAAGAAGACCATATGAAGAACGGCCAACTCAAGCCGGGATACAACGTGCAAATGGGAACGGAAAATCAGTTTATTTTATTTTATACCATTCACCAACGACCTACGGACACGCGTTGTTTTATACCGCATATGGAGAAACTGGCATCTACTTCATTACCGATGCCTAAAACAGTCATCGCAGATGCGGGATATGGTAGCGAGGAAAACTACGTCTATGCCGTTGGGGATGAAAAAGAGCCAAGATTTGATTTTCTGATCCCTTACGGCACCTACCTTCAAGAACAGACACGGAAATTTAAAAAGGATATCAAGAACGCAAAAAACTGGACCTATCTAGAACAAGATGATTGTTTTATTTGCCCGAACGGAAGAAAGATAACGTTTAAAAAATACCAAAACAAAAAGAATAAATCTGGCTATGAGCAAAGCTTCAAAATATATGAATGTGAAGATTGTACAGATTGCCCCTTAAAGGAACAATGCACAAAGGCAAAGGGAAATCGTCAAGTTCACTGGAATACCATCTTTGAAGAGATGAAAGCAAAAGCCAAAACAGCCCTTGAATGTGAGGAGAAGGCCGCAATCTACGCTCGACGCAAAGTCGAAGTAGAAAGCGTGTTCGGTCACATCAAGGGCAATCGGTCGTTCCGCAGATTTTCGTTGCGGGGTCTCGACAAAGTACATATCGAGTTTGGAATTGTGGCTTTAGCCCACAATATCCTGAAAGTAGCAGCTATCCGCCAGCTACTTTCAGATCATAATCCAAAAAACAGAAAAGAAAGTGGAGAAAACCGAGTTAGTTTTCTCCACTTTCTCTATTTTAAGGACTTATCAGACAGCCCCTTTTTATCGCTATGACATTCGAGTGGAAGTAGGAAGGTATAAACCAAGTATTTCTGATACCTTTTACCGCATTGAAAACTCAATGAATAAGGTGGAAAGCTCGCTAAATGATGTGGGTAGCTCTGTAGATGGTCTTCAGTACCAATTGGATCAGCTTGGCGTTTCTTATACTATAGTAAAGAATTTGACGATTGATGAAACCATGATTCATGTAACCTATGAAGTTGAAAAAGGGGATACCCATCAGTACTTTGCTGATTATAGCTACACAACAGATAGTAATGGACGAATCACAAGTATTACTTTGGAAGATATTTTTTCGGAGTTGTTGTTAAAAGAAGTATCGACTTTGACGGTGGATGCTGCGAGGTTTGATATTGTCTATGCTGATGGAGAGACAGCAAGTTACAACTATTCAACAGATAGCAGTGGTCGAATTACTGGGATTGAAAAGGTGGTGGAAGGATGAGTTATCACAGGAATTTTAATAATACATTAGCCATTTGGGCCGCTTTTGGTGGCAGAGGTGAACTCATTCTTCCAATCCCCACATTGATTTGGCAAAAGAAATATTATTCTGATTTTGGTTATACTCAGTATGGCAGCGAGAAGCAAATAAAGGTACATGATAATGGGAATGCACAGATTGCTGTGTATTATGCCAAAACACCGTATATGTCTTATTTCAATAAGGGTACAGGAGAATGGACAGTAGTGGATGTTCCTTGGTGGAGCTATGGCCAACCAGAAATTTTGTATGCTGGTGGTGGAGTGTTTTTAGCAAAGATAGTAGGGCTTGCTAATATCATTGCTTCTTTTGATGGCATCACTTGGCATAACGCTGGGTACTGCCAAGGGGCACAAAACTCCATGACCACAGGGGCCTATGATTCTAGTATTGGTTCTGGAGTCGTTAGCTGGTGGTACTATAAGTCGCCGGTGTATTACAGTTTTGATTCCTTAACAGAAAGAACCGCCTGGACATTGGTTGGAGCGGATGGTTCATCGGTTCCTATTTTTAGTTATATGACAACTCATAAAGGGAAGTTTGTCGGAGTTGTGGGCGGTGATCGTTCCATTGCCGTAGCAAGTACATCTAGTCCAGGTGCTTGGACAACAACTATTCCAGAGGATTTAAATACATATTATATGTATATCCGTTCAGTTAACGACAAACTCTTTGTAATGAAATATCGCTATGTTAGTGGAATCTTTCATGTGAACCTGTGTGTTATGAATGACAGTGCTACTGAGATTACAGAAACAAATCTTTCTCATGTTGGGGATCTTGCTAATAATAACATCCCAAATCCGCAAAACATCATTTGGATGCAGGATTGGGGAAAATATGCTCTTTTTAATGAAAGTATGCTGTATGTTTCTGCTGATGGACTGAATTGGGAAGGTGTCGAGCAACCTGGGTTTACTACTACCAATTCTGATACATTTGGCGGGGCCATCTATGTTCCGGGTGACGGATTTTATGTTAAAGCTAGTGATTATGTGTATTATGCTCCGTATTAAATAATAAAAATACAGGCGCTTGGTGGCTCTCTTGTCACAGGCGCCTTTTTATATAGATTTTAAACAGTTTGGGGAGCGAGGGAAGAACATGGCAATAAAAGAACTTTGGGTAATTTTACAAACTGTAATTGCAGCATTGGGCGGTTGGTTGGGCTGGTTTCTCGGTGGCCTTGATGGATTTTTATACGCTCTTATTATTTTTGTCATTGTAGACTATATTACTGGAATTATGGTGGCCATTATTAATAAAGAGCTTTCCAGTGAAATTGGTGCTCGGGGGATTTTCAAAAAGATCCTTATTTTTATCCTTGTCGGGATTGCTCATATTATTGACAGCCGACTTATTGGTGAGGGCAGTGTTATTCGAACAGCCGTAATCTTTTTTTATCTCTCAAATGAGGGCATCAGCATAATGGATAATGGCTCAAGAATCGGGCTTCCAATTCCACAAAAATTGAAAGATGTCTTAGCTCAATTACATGGCAAGGGGGATGACAAGAATGAAACTAAACGCTAAATATATGACGAGAAATGATTGTTTTACGGTAGGGAAGAAAATCACACCAAAAGGAATTATGGTTCACTCGACTGCAACTCCTGGTGTGATGGCAGCAGATTGGTTCAGTCGTTGGAATAAGTCGTACAAGTCGGGTGAAACCAATCGTCAAGTTTGTGTTCACGCTTTTGTTGATGATAAAGAAGTATGGCAGTACTTACCTTGGAACCATAGAGGCTGGCATTGCGGTGGAACAGGGAACAACACTCATATTGGCATTGAAATTTGTGAGCCTGGTGGTTTTTCTTATGGTAAAGGATCCACGATGGTTGGCTACAATGTTTCAAAGAATGAAGCTTATTTTAGAAAGGCTTGGCAGAATGCAGTGGAACTTTGTGTGATGCTGTGCCGACAATATAATTTAACAGAAGAGGATATCATTTGCCATTCGGAGGGCCATAAACTAGGTATCGCAAGTAATCATGCAGATGTGATGCACTGGTTTCCTAAGCATGGAAAGAGTATGAATACCTTTCGGGCAGATGTGAAGAAGCTACTGAGTACAGAAAATAAAGCAGCGGAGCCGGTGAAAAAGAAATATTACCATGTGCAGATCGGTGCATATTCGGACAAAGCAAATGCTGAAGCACAGCTTGTCAAAGCTAAAAAGGCAGGTTTTACTGATGCATTTATTAAGTATGATTAATCAAAAGGTGCGAGTTAAAGAGTGGTGTTTGCTTGAATTTTATCTGACATCCCAAATAAAATATTAAACTATTAGATTTAACAGCCTGTAGGGGTTCTTCCCTTGCAGGCTCTTTTTTTATGCTCTGATTCCAATTAAATTTTACAAATCCTCAACTCCGACCTGTTCCCACGGCTATTAGGTAGGAGGTGATTCCTAGTGAATCAGTACGAGGATAGAAAGGTTACAAAGATTTCAGATGAGATTAAAGACAAAAGTATCGATTTAAAGAGAGTATCACAGGAACAGCTACAGCGTGAGTTTGATTATATCCTGGCGGAAAAATTACTCAGAAAGATGCTTGGAAAAGGCTTAATAACTGAAGTGGAATTCAACAAGATAGATGCACTAAATCGCCAAACTTTCTCCCCCTTTTTAGTAGAGATAATGCCCTGAAATCGTTGATATATAGGGGCTTCAGAGGTAATATGTGACCTACCAAGGAGGAGGTGAGAGGATGAAAAAGATAACAAAAATAGAAGGAAAAACGGCCAACTCCTTTATTAAGCCAAAAACACGTGTAGTTGCCTACTGCCGAGTTTCTACAGATAGTAATGAACAACTTGTCAGCTTGCAAGCACAAAAGGCCCATTACGAGAGCTACATAAAGGCAAATCCAGAATGGGAATATGCAGGTTTATATTATGACGAGGGAATTAGTGGCACGAAAAAGGAAAATCGCTCTGACCTACTTAGAATGTTATCAGACTGTGAAACCGGGAGGATTGACCTAATTATTACAAAGTCAATTAGCCGATTTGCGAGAAATACTACAGACTGCTTGGAGATGGTTCGAAAACTGATAGACCTTGGGGTACATATCTATTTTGAGAAGGAAAACATCAATACAGGGTCAATGGAAAGCGAGTTGATGCTCTCCATTTTAAGTGGGCTTGCAGAAAGTGAGTCAATTTCCATTTCTGAAAATACTAAGTGGGCAATTCAAAGACGATTTCAAAACGGTACCTTTAAAATTTCCTACCCACCATATGGCTATCAAAACATTGACGGTCAGATGATAGTAAACCCCAAGCAGGCTGAAATTGTGAAGTATATTTTTGTAGAGGTATTATCGGGTAAAGGCACACAGAAAGTTGCAAATGATCTTAATCAAAAGGGTATCCCTTCAAAAAGAGGTGGTCGGTGGACGGCTACGACGATTCGAGGGATTCTGACCAATGAAAAATATACTGGCGATGTTATTTTGCAAAAGACTTATACTGACAGCCATTTTAACAGGCACACCAATTATGGTGAGAAAAATATGTATCTAGTAGAAAACCATCATGAGGCGATTATCAGCCATAAAGATTTTGAAGCTGTCGATGCCGTTCTCAATCAGAGAGCAAAGGAAAAAGGGATCGAAAAGCGCAATAGCAAATATCTAAACCGATATTCTTTCTCTAGTAAAATTATCTGCTCAGAATGTGGCAGTACCTTTAAAAGACGGATTCATTCATCTGGCCCAAGAAAATACATTGCTTGGTGCTGCAGTAAGCATATAAGCCAGATAACGGAATGTTCCATGCAGTTCATTCGAGATGATGATATAAAGACTGCATTTGTTTCGATGATGAATAAACTCATTTTCGGTCAGAAATTCATATTAAGACCACTTATGGATGGGCTACGTAACCAGAATAATGCAGCGGGTTTTCGCAGAATCAGAGAGTTGGAAACTAAGATTGAAAACAACATGGAGCAGAGCCAAATGCTGACGGGTTTAATGGCCAAAGGATATCTGGAACCTGCCCTGTTTAATAAAGAAAAGAATTCACTGGAAGCAGAAAGAGAAAGACTTCTTGATGAAAAGGATCAACTTACTCGTTCCGTCAACGGCAATTTTGCAAAAGTAGACGAGGTTGACCATTTACTTAAGTTTACCACTAAGTCCAAAATGCTCACATCCTATGAGGATGAGCTGTTTGAAGAATACGTAGAGAAGATTATTGTCTTTTCACGGGAGGAAGTCGGATTTGAATTAAAATGTGGGATCACATTGAAGGAAAGGTTGGTGAATTAGATGGGTCACACACTCTATGGGTATAGAATTGAAGATGGAAAGGCTGTTGTGGATGAAAAAGCATCAGAGCAGGTAAAAGAATTATTTTCAGGATACTTGGCAGGATTTTCTTTGAAGGATGCTGCTAAAAGAGCTGGTATTGAATGCTACCATGCCACTGCAGGAAAGATGTTACAGAACCAGCAATACCTTGGCGATGAATTTTACCCTCCAATTATCGATGAGGAGATCTTCGAAAAAGCTGGGGAAGAAAAACGAAAACGGGCAGAAAGGCTCGGAAGGATACGGGAACCTAAAGATGCACCGAAAGTGGATTATCCTGCAAAGTTCAAAGCAAACCCCCTGGTGCAAAAATACGACGACCCATATAAGCAGGCAGAATATGCCTACAGTTTGATAGAAAGTGAGGTCTAACAAGTGGCGGTAAGTAGGAATGTAACAGTGATTCCGGCAATTAAACGGGTTGGAAATAATAAAAATAGTGAAAGCAAATCAAAAATACGAGTGGCTGCTTACTGTCGTGTTTCAACGGATAGTGAGGAGCAAGCTTCAAGCTATGACATTCAGATTGAACATTATACAAATTATATTAAGAAGAACAAGGAATGGGAATTGGCAGGAATTTTTGCGGATGACGGTATCACAGGTACAAATACCAAAAAGCGTGATGAATTCAATCGCATGATTGAAGAGTGTATGGCGGGCAATATTGATATGATTATCACAAAATCCATCAGCCGATTCGCTAGAAACACGTTGGACTGCCTTAAATACATCCGTCAATTAAAGGATAAAAATGTTGCTGTGTTCTTCGAAAAAGAGAATATCAACACCATGGATTCCAAGGGAGAAATCTTGCTGACCATTATGGCATCCCTTGCCCAACAAGAAAGCCAATCCTTAAGCCAGAACGTTAAGCTAGGTATTCAGTATCGCTATCAACAAGGTGAAGTACAGGTCAACCACAAGCGTTTCCTTGGATACACGAAGGATGAAAATAAGCAGCTAGTGATTGAACCAAAGGGTGCTGAGGTTGTTAAACGGATTTACAGAGAGTACCTTGAGGGAGCAAGCCTTTTACAGATAGCAAGAGGGCTGGAAACAGACGGTATTCTTACAGCGGCAGGCAAAGCCAAATGGAGACCAGAAACACTGAAAAAGATATTGCAGAATGAAAAGTATATCGGTGATGCCCTTCTACAAAAAACATATACGGTTGATTTCCTTTCTAAAAAACGAGTCAAGAATAACGGCATTGTTCCCCAGTATTATGTGGAAAACAGCCATGAGCCTATCATTCCACGTGAGCTTTTTATGCAGGTTCAAGAAGAGATGGTTCGGAGAGCGAATCTTCGTGGCGGGAAAGGCGGTAAAAAGAGAGTCTATAGCAGCAAGTATGCTTTATCGAGTATTGTTTACTGCGGTCATTGCGGCGATATTTACCGACGGGTACATTGGAATAACCGAGGCTATAAGTCTATTGTCTGGAGATGCGTTAGCCGATTGGAGGAAAAAGGGTCTGAATGCACTGCCCCTACCATAAACGAGGAAACATTACAGACAGCAGTGGTCAGGGCTATTAACGAACTTTTGGCTAACAAAGAACCTTTCCTTTCAACATTACAGAAAAATATCGACACTATATTTAATGAAGAAAGTGATAATGATACGGATGAGATTGATAGCAAGTTGGAAGAATTGCAGATAGAGCTTCTTAAACAGGCAAAGTCAAAAAATGACTATGATAATGTTGCTGATGAGATATACCGCCTTCGGGAGATGAAGCAAAATTCACTTGTAGAAAATGCCGAGCGTGAAGGAAAAAGGCAACGAATCGCTGAAATGACTGCTTTCTTGAATGAACAGTCTCACGAGTTAGATGAGTATGATGAGCAGTTGGTAAGGCGGCTTATTGAAAAAGTTACGGTACACGATGATAAGCTGACCGTTGAACTCAAATCAGGTATTCGAATAGAAATGTGAAATATAATCTACTTAAGTCCATGTTGATGCATACATGGGCTTATTTGTGTCTTTAATTGACCGAAAAATCTAGTAGATATAAAATAAAGCAAAGGATCAGGGAGGGGAATATCATGCTATCAATCTCGAGAAAAGATTTATACGAAAAGCTATGGACTATTGGTACTACTAAAACGGCTAAAGAATTAAATGTACCTTATAATAAATTGAAAATCGCATGTGCTGGTAATGATATTCCATTGCCTACAGCATCTTATTGGAGCAGTTTACATATGGGGAATGAGAAGCCAGTCCAACCGCAACTATCAAATCCAAATGATAATCGAATAGTTGTCATTGAAACAGCTAAAAAACAAATTACAAAGGTGCCTAAAAAAATAACAGTTGCAGTAAATGACAAAAAGTCCAGTAGCCCCCCTGCAGAAAAGAACGCTACTTCACCCACAAAGAAGATAGAAAAGGAAAAGCCGTCCTACTTTCCTGACCTAGAATCTGACCAAGAAAAATTAACTAAAATATACAACTCATTAAAGGTTAATAAGACTTTATCCAATAAACCCCATAAGGAAATAGTGGGATACCGCAGAAAAACTCAATCATATAGAGAAGACAAATTAAGAATTAATTCAGCTTCGGGTGAAATCATTCCAGAAGTTTTACCTTTCATTGATAGTTTATTTAAAGCGCTTGAAATGGCTGGAGCAAAAATCGTTAGTAAATATGATGAAATACAAGTATTGTATAAAAAGTATACAGTCAGTTTGAATTTTAGGCTCCCTTGCAAAAAAGTCACATTATCCCCAGGTGACAAGGACTATTCACGTTACAACACATTTAAGTATGAAACAATAGGGAAAATAAATGTTGAAGTAGGTTATAAGTTGTATTGGCGTAAATGGGGCAAGCATGAAAAGTTAATAAAACAAACGAAAACTATGACACCTGAAGATTTATTAAGAAAGGTATTCTTATACATATTTTCACTTCCGCCAATCATTGATGAAGAAGAAAAAGCCCATGCCCTAGAGGAAGAAAGAAGAATGATAGAAGAACGGGAGAGGGAATTACTTAGAGAACGGAGAGAAAAGGAACATAAAAAAACTGAGGATTTGCTAACTAACTCGATAAACTATTTTTACTCGAAACTAATAAAGGAATACATTTCTGCCGAGCTGGATGAAACAACAGATGAATATGAATGGGCTATGAATAAAGCTAATTGGATTCAGGATTCTAGTAAACATCCAGATGATTTGTTAACAGAAAAAGACAAAGAAGAATTACTCAATATAAAAGGAACGAATAAATACTTTTTATGAAAAGAGATTAATTGAAGTGGCTTAAAAGATTAAGCAATATCGGGTAAAGGGGATAGACATTGGATATTAATAAAATGAAAGCTCTACCGTATGATGAGTTACGTGTCTTATATAGGAACTTCTTACATAGCCAAAATATTTCAAAAGCAACAATCAATACTGCTTCTGTAGACACCTTCTATCTTTGGAGAAAAGGAAGCAAAGATTTATTCTGGAATGCAGTGAACGCAACTGATTTTGAGACTGAGGCAAAGAAGGCATTGATAAAAGCTCTTTCTGAGTACTCGACCGGTAATGTAAATTCACTTGTTAGTGGTTACTTGTCACATCTCAGAAGATTCCGCCTGTTTTTAGCTTCTGATGTAAAGTCTGATCCATTTTTAATAAAACAGGGGGAAATTGAGAAGTCTGAACAGAAGTATCTACCAATAACTGAAGAAAACATTGAGGAACAACATAAGTTTGTAGAGGCAAGCTCTAATTATGGAAAAGAGGGTCTGATAATACACGATGTATTGAATGCATTTCCTCTTCATAATGACTTAAATACTATTGCTATGAAAATTGCAGTAATTGATGTAACAAATTCAACTCATCTTTCTCAATATAAAAGTAAGTTGTCCTTATATGATCTAGCTAAAGTAATTTTGGAGATTCCTAATTTTGATGAGCGTTTGGCTAAGGGAGACCCTGAGCTTGTAAATATTATTGCTAGAAACATTGGTGCAGTTAACATGTTCTCGTTTGCATCCAAGTACTGTACATATCATAACGTAGAGGTTTATAGGAGAGATGATTATTCTATATTTGATGGTATCGTTAAAAATACACTTCCATACTATATCCCAGGTCTAACAGTTAATAAGATAGATAAGTGGCGAGTAAATCTTGATTATAAATCATTTAATGAATGTGTTGGAAATTTACTTGATGAACACAATATTCACATTCCATTTAGAAGAAGAAAGTTTGACCATTTCTTGTGGTATGCGAATAGATAGAACTTGGGATAACAATAGTTATTTTAATAGTTTTAATATAAAAACTTAAATTTAGGGAGATGGCTTATGAAATTATATTCTGAGAGGTATGGTATAAGAGCCCCACTGGAAAAGACATATTCTATTAACAGAGATATGTATTCATTACTTTTAGATTGCTGTAAAAGATATCAAAAAAACTTAACGCATATGTTCACTCTAAATTGTCATCATGACTTTACAGATAGTGATTATGTTGCATTTGATGAAAAAGGATTTATAACTAGAATTAAAATAAGAATCCCGTCTCTATTTCGGGATGAGTACGAAAGAATTTGTGCCCCAGCATATGACGAAGAATATGACCAGTATGCAATTTTAGACCTTATTGAGTTCTTTGCACAAAATATTAAGGATATCTCAGAACGATGGAATAATGAGAGATACCGAAATTACCAAACGATAGATTGCCATAATACTTCAGATGTATTTGAAAATTTCCAGAAGGCAATAAATGAAATATTTACTGAGTCGGGGCTACTTTATGAACTTACAGATGACAAAATTATTGAAAGAATTGTTGAAAACAGTCCACTTACAATGGAAATTGAAAATAATTTTGCAGCAGTACATGAGGTAGGTACAAGGGAGTTGTTGAAAGATGCCGTTGCATTATATAAGACACCAAATCCTGCAGCGCGACAAGATTCAGTGGAAAAGATATGGGATGCGTTAGAACGTCTAAAAACTTACTATACAACATTAGATAAGAAACATTCATCAAAAAAAATAGTAAATGATATGGCAAACGGAAATGATGATTTTGCCGATTTGTTTAATAATGAATTTAAAGTGTTGACGGACATTGGAAATAAATATCGCATACGGCATCACGAAACTGATAGGATTGATATTACTGATGTCCGTTATTACGACTATTTTTTTAATCGTTGTTTATCACTAATTGCACTTGCCATACAATATTTGAGGTAAAAGAAATACTGATTATGTACTATTCCTTTGAAAAAGGAAAATTCTACGAAAACGTAGATGTGTTGTTAGGCTGAAATGAAAATCAAACTACATATTCTTACATTTACAATGTGATGACAATTGAATAAAGAAGCAGAAACCGTAATTGGAAAAATGAAAGGTGTTTAAAATGTCGGGTCTATTGACTTTCTCGGCTTTACCCTCAAGGAGATTGATAACCTAAAAATAAGATTCAACCAGATATTCGGATATAACGCAAACTAAAAAAAGGGAGGGAGTATAACAGCATGAATCAAGCAGAAGGAACAGACCGATTCGTTCTTAGAATGAGTGTTGCTGATGATGGGTTTAGCTTTTCATCTTCCATCGAAACAGCATTAATATCTGCGGAAACTGAAATTAAGAGTCTGAAAGAGACAATCATGTCAGTTGAGAGTCTCGGACCGAACTGTGATAAGTTGGATTATGCGTTGGCTGCAAGTTCAGGAGTTCTCTGTGGCATCATTGATATTTTCCTGGTTGGAAAACCTGGAGAGTCACCGGCTGGAGATGTTACTGATAAGTGGTTTGCAAATCGGACAACTGATTTCGCTAAACTTTGCGGATGGGAAGGCAAAGGAAATGATTCACTGTCATCAGCAATTGGCTTTCTTGAGAAGAGATTTAAAATTCCATATGACCAGCGCGGAGCCGGTGATGCTGGAAGTATAGTATTTGACTTGACTCCTTCAAATCATCATTTCAAATCACTTGGCCATAATCCGACTTTGCTTGGTTTGTTTTTTTCGATATTAGATCAGTTTACAAATCAATCGCACTTTGTTTCCGGTGGAGAACTGATATCTTTACAGAATGCTGATGGAAAATTTGAACTTCGTGGCAGTAATGTTCCGGAAAAATTATTTTGTGGATTCGTCAACTGGTTGGGCCATTTGATTTCCGATATATCTGGATCATCTAGCAGTAAAGGTCGAGGTATGGGAATACCTTCTCCGTTATGGGCATGGACGAATGATATTATTGCAATAAAGAGAAAACTGAACATTCCCGTTTCACAGTTTGACAACACAATAAATGAGCTGGCTCTGAGCATATACAAAGAAGGATACGATATCCGCTTTCAAACCACCCAAGTCATTCCAGTCTTTATCAATGAAATCATTGTCAGGTTGGTATATGCGATAAGGCGATTGGTAAAATACTTCGTAACAACAGGGAAAGAAGAACGTTCGGCATCCGCTATGTGGATAGCTTGTGAGCCATTCTCAAATCCCACCGTAAAAAGAATGCTTACAATAGCGCACGGCACCTTCTGCATGATGGATCTCGGCGATGCAACCATACGGGCCTTCATAACCGGAGGTGGTAACTTCGATGTGACTGAATTTTTCCTTCGGCTTAACATAGTGGGGGTGGGTCGTTTCACGATTTCATTGTATGGCGAAGCGAAGCAGGTCGTTGTAATACGAAAAGCTGAGTCTGAAGCTCAGTTTGCAAGAAGAGAAATAACCATCGTAGAAAACTATCTGAGCGGACTCTCATTATTATCCGAGTTATACGATGATAAGGATCTTGTAGATTTTGTTGATGACTTTAAGAACAGTGATATGTATGTTCAGGCATTCCAGAAATCTGCCCGGTTGGCAGAACTCAGAAAGGTCCCTGATAATAATATACTTAGGACAAAATCCGATATAGATTCATATTTTGGGGGTAACAGACAATGAACAAGAAAAAATCGAGGTTAAAACTTGCCCAAGAGCAGGCAGAATCGGCTATCAAGAAAACAAATGAAAAAATAGGCCAGTTGGGCGCATACACCAGCCAGCTTTATGATGAACTAAACACCATACAAGAACTCTTTGACGGTATTAGAAATGTTCCAAGCGAGAAGCGATTAGAGTATGAAAAACTGAAAAAAATCCGTCTAAACTGGAAGCAGCAAGCAGAAAAGATTGAATCAGATTACAAAAATGCCGCCGCAAAAAATGCTGGGAAAGGTGCTGCAGGTGTAGGCATCGGAGTCGCAGTTGCAGCCCTTGGCCCTACTGCCGCAATGGGAATTGCGACAACGTTTGGTATTGCTTCAACAGGAACAGCTATATCTACATTGAGTGGTGCTGCAGCTACCAACGCGGCATTAGCTTGGTTGGGCGGAGGTGCGCTTGCGGCCGGTGGTGGAGGAATGGCTGCCGGAAATGCATTCTTGGCTCTTGCCGGACCAGTCGGTTGGGCGATTGCCGGAGTTGCACTTGTGGGCAGCGGGCTTCTGCTGTGGAAAGGGAAAAGTGATAAGAACCGTCTTGAGGAGATTTTCACCCTAATCAGCAAGCGTGATGTTAAATCATACGAACTTGCTATTGTAGAATTAAATGAGCGTATAAGCCGCATTAAAGATGAAAGCCAAAAACTCAATTGTGCAAGCGAAAGAACAAGAGCATATGGCCTGGACTACAACTTAATGACAGAGGCACAGCAATATGAATTAGGTTCTTATGTAAATCTGATGAATTCCTCTACTCAATTGTTGATTAATCCGATAACTGGATTGCAACCAAAATACGACATAGGTGATCTGAAGGAATACATAGCTTTCAGTAAAAAGAAGTTTGATGATAAGCAGAAATCTTTGATTGTTTCTCTCTCCAATCTCTTGTTTAAGATAAATCTTGATGAAAAAGATAAGACACTATTATGGAAGTCTTTCAAAGGAAACAAGAAGTTCTTGTCTTCGATAGAAATGTCAAAGAGGGATTTTGAATTTTCAATTATTGAAACAGTAACTGATGCTCTTAAGCATAAGTATCGTTCAGAAAAAGGTTGATAGCAGTATTCAGATACTGGGAAAATACTTGCCTATAATGTTTGGAGTGAGCCATTTAAATCGACAGAGCAGTAGTGAACATCCTTTATATTTTACGAGTGTAGTGGATATGTTCCCGTCTACCGAAGGTGCAAAAAGCATCGTGGATATATTCCCGAGAACGGACACGCTCAAATGACATTCATTCTGTCCTCTCGAGCCATATAGAAAATGTTGCTTGGTTGGAGTTAATAATATAAAGCCATAGTAGTTTTAACATTCAACTAAACAAAAGAAGGAAAACTTTGTTTTGATTTCTTCCTTCGTGGTATAATATTATTTAGATAAGATAATTATAAAAAATAGCCGTTGGGACGGCAATCCCAAACGGCTTGAACAATTCAAAGCTGCATGAGCAGTACAGCTCAATAGTTGTAGTCAGAAATAGACCATTCCTTTGGCGAGGTGGTCTATTTCTTTTTGTTAAGTGTCATTAGCGCAATTATTACGCTGATTAATGTTAATGTAAATGCACCAAAGCTTAATGCTAAGTTTGCTGCTTCGAATGACACCATACTCTCACCCCCTTTCTATCGGGCGTATTGTCAATAAGGGAGGGTTTGAATAATGGAAAAGGCTCTACAGTTATCTTTTGAGGATTTAGGATCTCGTTTTAAGACCTTAATTCCTGTTTGGATTCTTGGCACAGGGGCTAATTTTGGTCGTTTAAACCCTTATGCTCGTCACTTATCATTCACTACTAATGAAATTCAAAAACATCTTCCTGTTTCGGCACAGCAGATTCTGGTTGAATTGCTGATTGAAAAAGGTGAGTTGAAGTCCGCTTTAAGAATGTTGGATTTGTTAAATCATCGGGTTATAACCTTGTTAAAAGAGGAAAAAATCCATAAAGATGAGCTCGTTAGAAATCCAAAGTCAACCATCTACGATAATAAAAGTCGATGGGGGAAACAGTTGAAAGATGTGGAGGCGCAATTTGAGGAAGAGAGCCAAAAGTACAGGAAATTAGATGAAATTCTATGCAGAATTGCTGTGTCTCCAGAGCATCAAAACACATACATGCAATTAACTAAACGACTCACAAAAACTAAAAACAATCACGATAGGCTAGCAAAATTGGTGATTGAAAACGTCCGATTGGAATTTCAAATAAGAAACTCTCATTTCCTGAATGTTACGGGTTTGTTTAATGCAAACTCGTATTTTTTTGCCTAAAATACAATAAAAACTATACGTCCCTTACAGAGCAAATTTTTAAAAACCCACACTACATAAAAATTAACAAGAATTACGTAAAACACCCATAGTAATTTCAAAGTTATTTCAATAACGATTGTTAGAGTATTTTTAATATCATAAATATTTTTGCTAAAAAGTTGAAAGGGGATCGTTTTTATTATGAATTTATTTTATTTTGGGCAAAAAAAATTATCAGTATGGCTCATGATTTTTAGTTTTGTGTTAATTTTATCGGCCTGCAGCGGTAATCAAAGCAGTGGGGATGTCAGTAAAAATAAGGATGCCAACACGGAGAAGGAAAATCAAAGTTTAATCATTGCTTTAGGCCATGGACTAGATTATTTAGGTGTGGACCCTTATGGGAATGGCCGTGAGAACACCGTATTACGGACAGTTGTGTTTGAACCATTGGCATTGGAAACATCTAAAGGTCAATTTGAAGGCGCTTTAGCAAAATCATGGTCAGTTAACGAGACAGGTACAGAATGGACGTTTAACTTACGTGAGGGTGTTACTTTCCATGATGGAACTCCATTTACAAGCAGTGCAGTTTTAGAGGCTTTTAATCACTATATGGAGGATCCAAATTTTTCAAGAAGAGCCCCGATTGAAAATATTGTAGCTCCTGATGACTACACAGTGGTCTTTCAGTTGCAAAAACCATTTGCACCTTTCTTAAATTTAGTCGGGTCTTACCAATGTGTTATTCCAAGTCCGAATTCGTTTGATGAACAAGGAAATTTGGCTAAGCCAATTGGAACAGGACCATTTGCATTAAAGAGTCAAAGTAAAGAAAAAGTTGAATTTATTGCTTATGATAGCCATTGGCGTGAAAAACCAAGCATTGATGAGTTACAGGTTGTCTATATTTCCGATCCAGCAACGATGGTGTTGGCGTTAGAGTCTGGTGAAGTTGATTTAATCGGTGCTGATGGTTATGGTATCCCTCAGGCAGAAATTAAGAGATTACAAGATAATAAAGATTTTACTGTTGTTATGAACGCAGATTCAAGTTCATTGGAATGGGTTGGATTTAATAGTAATACAGGACCGCTTCAAGATGTAAATGTTAGAAAAGCTATCAATTATGCCCTTGATCGTGGACAAATAGCGGAGTTCATCTATGAAGGTTTTGCTACTCCGGCAGTGGGTCCAATTGGCTTCGATGAGTCAATTCTTTGGACAGATACTAGCATTCAAGGCTATCAGTATGACCTTGAAAAGGCAAAGCAATTATTGGCTGAAGCAGGTTGGAAGGATCGCAATAAAGATGGCTTTTTAGTTAAAGATGGACAAGTTTTAGAGCTAACCTTTTTATTAGAGGGTACTAGAACGTGGAAACCAACGGGAGAAGCTATTCAAAATCAGCTAGCTGAACTAGGGATCAAGGTCAATTTAGAACTAAGGGATAACAGTGTGATTCGCGAGCTTGTGAAAAAAGGGCAATTTAATATGGTTGGCTTGGGCAGCATCGGCAAAAGTGCAGCAGACCCTTATTACTTTTTCCAATACTATTTTACGACGCGCGGTAGTGGAACGGTTTTAACGAATAATGAAAAGATGGATCAATTAGTAAGTGATGTTGTTTCAACAATTGATCAGGATAAAAGAAGTGAAATTTATAACGAAATTCAGCGTGAAGTTATGGATTTAGCTCCTGGAGCATTTTTGCTTCACCCACATCGAGTAACAATTATGAAAAAGGACATTAGCGGTTGGGACTTTGCTAATACGATGGATCCACTCCGCTTTGTTTACAAACTATCAAGAGAATAGTTGGAGGCATGAAATATGAGTGAAGTGAAAAAAGATTTAAGTGATGTGGCTCAGTTTCCGGGAGCGCATTGCGGATTGTTCGAAGTTGCGATGATGGCACCTTTTTTCCCAAGTAGTGCAGCTTTAATCATTGCACCGCCATCCTGCTTATATCATGCAAAGCTTTTGCAAATGCGGCGCGGCCAAGCTCCAAATAGTAATGAAGATCATCTTTACCTATTAACTTTGAAGCAGGAAGATATGATATTCGGGGTTGACAGGGTAATTGAGGATGCTCTAGAAGAGTTGGATCGACGGCTGCAACCGGAAATCATTTTTCTAATTTCCACTTGTACTCCAGAAATCATTGGATTTGATGGAGCAGCGCTGAAATCAATGAAAGACCGTATGGGTGCAAAGCTATTAGTCGTAAAAACAAATGGATATTCCTGCTTGCATCAGCAAAAGGGGAGAAGTGACTTCTTAGCGTCGCTGATCGGCGTGATGAAGCCTGTTAAAGTCAAACCCCATTCTGTAAATATTATAGGACTTAGATCAACGAACTGGAAGGAAACAGAACTTGTTCAAGTATTGGAACGGGCTGGTGTTGATGTCAATTCTGTTTTGCCAGGGGCAGGTAGTTTAAGTGAAATAGAAAGCGCACCTGCAGCTGCATTAAATATTGTAATAGGAAAAGCAGCGAAGCAGTTGGCTGAAAAAATGAAAGAGCAATTTGGAATTCCCTATCTATCCTATGAGTACTCGTATTTAACCGAACAAATTATTCAAGGATACAAAAAAATTGGAATTCAGTTAGGGGTAAATTTGGAACAGGAAATTACTCAAAGAGCTGAAAAGCATTTGGAATTCTTGGAAGAGATGAAAAAACAGTTGGCAGGCGTTTCATTTGCTATCGGTTCAGTAGAAGGAAGCAATGTTGAAGCAGCCTTGTTTTATACGAATCTCGGAATGAAACCGCAATTTTTGCAAACGAGAATGCCGGTTACAAATGAGAATCCTTATATTTTGGAATTAAAACAAAAAGGGATTGATTTACCGGTTATACATTTAAATAAAGTATCGAGATTAGAGGAGTTATTAAATCAATATCATCCGCAAATTTTTATTGGACATGGCCTTTCTGAACTGTTGCGAGCAAGAAATGTTAGCCATTGTCACCCTAGTGCTACCTTCACTGGTCCTGGTTTTTTGGCTGTGGAACAAGAACTTGAAAATATAGCTCATTTGATTAAGGATGGGATGAATTGTGAGTAGTATGAGTAGACTCTCATCGGTATTTTTACCGACAAATGAATATTTAGGAATTTTATGGACTCTTGCTGGGGTTAAAGATGTTGCTGTTATCAATCATGGAACGGCAGGTTGTAATTTCTACGAACTAGTGACAGCATCGAAAAGAACAAGAGAGTTGATTTATAACCGTTTTGCGAGTACTAGCCTTGAACAGGAAGATATTGCACTTAGTGGCGGTGAAGAGAAGCTAAAAGCGACTATTAAAGAAATCGCAACTAAAGATCATGTTTCATTAATTGTTATAGTTTCTAATCCTGTTGCATCATTGATTGGGGTCGATGTTGAGGCCATTGCCAGAGAGGTTGCACCACATATCAAGCAACCAATCCTATCGTTTAATAATAAAGCTTGGAAAGAAGATGCGGAAAATGGTGTGGAAGAAGCCCTTTTTAGTTTGATCCGTTTTTATTGTCCGGAGTCATCAGAACAAAAAGCTCGTCGGGTGAGTGGTACTTGGAAAGCTAATATTATTGGTCCAACTGCTGAAACATTCAACTGGAGCGCGGATGAACAAGAGCTTAGGAGATTACTAGGATTAATCGGAATCGAAGTAAACACAGTTTTAACCTATGAAACAATGACGGAAAAACTAAAGACTATGGGGAATGCAGATATCAATATTGTTAGTAGAGCAGCGGGATTAAAGACTGCAAGGTATTTAGAGGAGCATTTCGGAATCCCTTATATTTATGGCCTGCCATATGGAGAAAAAGGCACGAAAGAGTGGATGAAACAGGTAGCAGAGGCAGTGAAAAAAGAAGTGCCGGCTAACGGGTTCGTAAATGATCGATCATTTTCTTTTCATCACTATATTGAAATGATCTCGGGCGGGGAGTTTTTTCAAAGAAAATGGACAGTTGCGCTCTCCTGCCCTCCAGCAATGGCAAAGGGATTTGCTCAATTAGTGCAGGAAGATTGGGGTTTTCCGTTGGAAGTTATTCGCTTAACAAGTACCCCTAAGGATAGTGAACTCGACGAACTAGAAGCTTTAGGGGTTAAAAGAGTGTTTGTAACTCCGGACGAACTAGAGTGGAAAAGCGTGCTTAAGGAAATCAAGCCGTTTATTTTAATGGGAAGTGCAGATGATACAACATTAGCAAAAGAAGCTCCCGTTCAGTTGCGGATTACAACCCCAGCCTATGACAGATTTACTATTTATGATGGGAATCCATTAGTCGGTTGGGCAGGGTATCAATCGTTAACTCAAGCGTTATTTAATCAAATAAGTCGTTGCGCTTTGAGATAAACATTTACGATCTAGGAGGATTCCGTATGTCATCAAATAAAAAACCGATCAAACGAATTGCTTTTTATGGTAAGGGTGGAATTGGGAAATCAACGACATCAGCTAACCTTAGTGCCGCATTAAGTGAACAAGGTTTAAAGGTTATGCAAATAGGCTGTGATCCAAAAGCTGATTCGACTATGCTGCTTTCACGAAGCAAAGTACCGACAGTATTAAATGTTATTAGGGAAAAACAAGATCAGATCGCCTTATCAGACTTTGTGATAGAAGGATTTAACGGCGTTTTATGTGTAGAAGTAGGCGGCCCCACTCCTGGAGTGGGCTGCGCCGGTCAAGGGATCATTGGTGCTTTTGGAAAAATGAATGAATTAAAGGCGATTGAAACTTATCAACCGGATGTTGTCATTTATGATGTGTTAGGGGACGTTGTGTGTGGAGGTTTTGCCGTTCCATTGCGTGATGGTTATGCAGAAGATGTGTACATCGTCAGTTCCGGTGAAAGAATGTCATTATTCGCAGCGTACAATATTTCTCAAGCGGTTCATCAATTCCGTAATCGTGGTTATGCAAAGCTAAAGGGATTGATCTTTAACTCTAAAGGTGGAAATAACGAGGAACAAAGAGTTTTAGAATCATTAGAGGAAATTGGAACCAAACTTGCCTTTACATTTCCGCGTGACCCTATTGTTCAAAAGTGTGAAAAAGAAAGTGTCACGGTGATTGAGGGTGCTCCCGAATCCGAATTGGCAAATAAGTATCGACAATTAGCAAGTATTTTAATGAAATAAATTTGGAGTGATTTCTTTATGGCAATGGTTATCAGGCGTTTGCTCATTTTGCCGATACTATTATTGGTTATTTCTTTCCTCACTTTTCTACTGACAAATTTTGTGCCCGGTGATATCGCTGAGGATATGATTTTGCGAAATGGAGGACAGCCTACACCTGAGTTAATCAGGGATGTGCAAGTCGAATTAGGGCTAGATCATCCTCTTTTAGTTCGATATGGACATTGGCTGATACAAACACTGAAATTTGATTTGGGAACATCATGGATTACGGAACAACCTGTCATGGAAGAAATAACACAAAGAATCGCTCCAACGCTAATACTGACAGGTACATCTGTTGTGATTGGTATTTTCATTACATTTATATTAGGAATGTTGGCGGCCTATTATAAAGATTCGTTTATTGACCGTGCAATTTTGGGATTTTCCTTAACAATGAACTGCATTCCGGACTTTTTATTATCGTTTGTTTTATTGTTTTTATTCGGTTATGTCTGGTCTGTATTTCCACTTGTTGGGTACGGTACATGGCAGCATGTTGTCCTGCCTTCCATTGTTTTAGGGGTTGGTTTAGGTGCAGGGAAGGCTCGAATTTTAAGGGCCAGCTTATTAGAGGAATTAAGCTTAGATTATATTAAGATGGCAAGGGCAAAGGGATTATCAAGGCGTACGGTTATGTTTAAACATGCGCTGCGAAATGCTCTAATTCCAGTTGTTACTCAACTAGGGGCAAGTGTCGGCTTTTTATTAGGCGGCACAGTCATTATCGAAAGTATTTTTAATTGGCCAGGGTTAGGGCGGTTAGGACTGCAGGCCATTGTCAGCCGGGACATTCCCCTGCTTCAGGGTTATGTTCTATTGATTACGATTATTATTATTTCTATCAATTTAGTAGTTGACCTTATCTATTTATATATAGATCCTCGAATGAATTCTAAAGGAGGAACTAATCATGTCTAGGGTCAAAAAAGTTAAGAAACTTTCAAAGGATAAAGGGTTAACAGCCAGCCTTATCATTATAGCGGGTTTATTTTTAATAGCTATTTTTGCCCCTTGGCTTGCCCCGCATGATCCAAATGTTGGCATATTGTCGAACCGGTTGCTTCCTCCCAGTTCTGAACACTGGCTTGGGACTGACCATATGGGGCGTGATTTGTTCTCAAGAATCATTTATGGAACAAGAACAACAATGGTCGTTGCCCTTATCATTACGGCAGGCTGTTTTATGATTGGGACGATAGTCGGGGTGACAGCAGGATATGCCGGTGGATGGGTAGATAGTCTATTAATGAGAATTGTCGATTTATTATTTGCCTTTCCTAGCCGTATTTTAGCATTGGTTGTTGTCGGGATTATTGGACCTGGCTTAGTTAACCTCGGTATTGCGATGATATTATCGTGGTGGGTTTCCTTTGCACGGGTCATCCGGGGAGTAACGTTAACGGTTAAGGAAAATGAATATGTGTTGGCTGCCAAGCTTTATGGGCAACCTAAATGGAAAATTATTAGGAAACATATCTTACCGAATGTAATGCCACAGCTATTAGTTATCGTAGCTTTAAATATAAGCTGGATTATGGTGGCATTAGCGGGCTTTTCTTTATTGGGATTAGGAGTTGAAGCCCCACAAGCAGAATGGGGAATGATGATTAGCGAAGCTAGACCATACATGCGTGATAATGGATATTTACTTCTTTTTCCCGGTTTAGCAATTATGATCGTAGTTTCGGCGTTCACAATTTTGGGTGAAAAACTTCGGGATGTATATGATCCTAGTCATCTCAAAGTATAGCATTATTCAAACGAAAAAAAGAGAGTCTTATAAACGGAGCGGATATCATGAACGATCCATTATTACAGGTAGAAAATTTATCGGTTTTCTATCAGACTGCGAATGGAAAATTACCGGCTGTTAGAGGATTGGATTTTTCATTGGAAAAAGGGGAAACGTTAGCAATTGTTGGTGAATCCGGCTCAGGGAAAACAGCCACAGCTTTATCAGTCATAGGGTTGCTTCCTGAAAATGGAAAAATAGGTAATGGAAGCATCCGCTTTTCCGGCAACGAATTGGTTGGGAATACGGAAAAGGACTGGGATAAAATCCGTGGCCAGCAAATCGCAATGGTCTTCCAAGACCCGATGAGTGTGCTAAACCCTGTGTTAAAAGTAGGTCGTCAATTAGAGGAAGCAATTTTATTAAGAAAAGAAAAAGGAATAACGAAGGCTGCAGTTCATGACGAATGTATGGTTCTATTAAAACAGGTTGGTGTCACAGAACCATCCCTGAGACTAAAGCAATATCCACACCAACTGAGCGGTGGAATCCGTCAGCGCGTGATGATTGCAATTGCATTAGCAAGTAAACCGCAGTTGCTGATTGCAGATGAACCAACAACAGCATTAGATAGTACGATCAAAAAACAAATACTAGAATTGCTGGCAGAATTAAAAAGAAAAATGAATTTATCCATCTTGTTGATTACACATGATTTGGCTGAAACTGTAACGCTTGCGGATAAAATAATGGTCATGTACGCTGGAAAGATGATTGAATTTGGCTTAGCGGAAGATATTTTAGAAAATCCGCAGCATCCTTATACACAGGCGTTACTTCAGGCCTTCCCGCGAATGGAGGATTCAAATAAGCATAGATTATTTGCTTTAGAAGGACAGCCTCCTAATGCGCTACAATTACCAGATGGGTGTCCATTTCATCCTAGGTGTATTTTTGCGAAAGATAGATGCATGAGAACAGAGCCATCCTTTTCTTTGTCATTTGGTCATGAGCATAAAGCATGCTGTTCGTTATCAAATGAAGAAAAACAAAAGTATAAAATGCATTTTGTTACTTCTGAACATTCTAGGACTAGGGATTTGGAAAGAAAATCTTCAATAAAAAATGAACCGCCTATTTTAGAGGTGAATCATTTAACAAAGCATTTTCAGGTAGGAAGTTTATTTTCACGAAAGCAGCTTAAGGCCGTTGATGGTGTAAGCTTTACTGTTGAACGAGGTGAAATTACGGCTATTGTCGGAGAAAGTGGCTGTGGAAAGTCAACTTTATGGCAAACAGCAGTTGGAATATATAAGCCAACTGAGGGGTCTGTGAACTTTTTAGGGAAGCCATTGTCAAAGAAGAAGGACCAAGAATTATTTCATCAACAACTTGGTTTTGTTTTTCAAAATTCCTTCTCAAGTCTAAATCCAAGAATGAGTATTGGTGAAGCGATATTAGAGCCTCTCCTTGTCGCAGGGTGGAAGGTAAAAGAGGGTAAGCTTCGAGTGATAGAATTACTTGAACTAGTTGGAATTCCACCGGATAAGTACCACGTTTTTCCTCATGAAATGAGTGGAGGACAGCGCCAAAGAGTTGCGATTGCCCGCGCCCTTGCAGTGAATCCCAAAATGGTCATTCTTGACGAGCCTGTTTCATCATTGGATGTCTCTATCCAAGCTCAAATTGTGAATTTATTAAAGGAACTGCAGGCCAATCTACAAGTTAGCATGATCTTTATCTCACATGACTTGCCATTGGTTAAATATATTGCTGATAAAGTTATCGTCATGTATGGTGGAAAAATAGTTGAAGCGGCCAAATGTACGGAAATTTTTCAAAATCCGAAACATCCCTATACAAAAGCATTAATTGCAGCAGCAACGCCAGCGCCGGCGGGGCCCATAAAGGATAGTACAAAAACATCATACTTATAAAAATGAGTTCATTGATTGGACTCATTTTTTTTGTTTATCCTCACAAATCAGATTACTGCTTCGAATAATAAAGTAACAGTGAATTTGCTATAGTTGTCACTATCTTAAATGGAAAGCACCAATCTAAATAGCAATGTGGGGGTTCATGATGACGAATGAGAAAGAATTAATCAATAAATCCTATTATCAAATAATAATAGATAAAAAAACAGGACAGCCAATCCCAGTTTTGGGTGAAATGTATATGGATGAGAAGGAGAATGAAATACCAGACTTTTCTTCGATCCGCTTTGCACAAGGGGAGATTTATTTTTTAAATCAAGATTATGAAGCTGCGATATTTAAATGGGAAAATGTTTTAGATGAAAATCTAAAACCGTGGGCTCAAAAAAATATTGCCGATGCACACTTTGAATTGAATTTGCTGGAATTGGCAGTGGATATCTATAAGGCCGTTATAACTGATTCGGAAGTGTTAAATATGGAGGTCTTTTTGCAGTTATTTTCAGCATATAAAAAACTAGGAAAACTTGAAGCTGCGATCGATATCATAAAAAATGCAGTTAATTTAAATCCAGACTATTCTTGTGTGACTGAAATGGCTCGTGAATTTTTTGAGGAGTGCAAGGATTGGGGAAATGCTGTGGAGCTTACTGTCACTGAGGCAATCCGGACAAAGTCACTTCAATGGTTTGCTGTTTTGGAAGGATATATTGAGCAGGGTCTGACAATTAGTATAGAACCTAGCTATTTTAATGAAGCATTAATGACTTTATTTAACATTGATAAATTTCGATTTGAAAGACTGGCAACAGCATTATGGAATAGTTATAAACAAAGTGATTATTATTTTCAGTGGCTAAAAGAGATCAATCACCTTCTTCTGAATAATACTTTGGAAGGATCTTATATTTGGAAGATGTTTCCGAGCTTGTTTAATGAAACGTACTATGAGTTGATTAGTGGAAAGTTTTTAATAAAGGACATTTCTGAGATCATCCATAGTCATTTCGCTAACTGGAAGGAGCTATTTTCGGGTTCTGATTCTTTGGGTTGTTTATCCGCGATCATTGCATGGAACGAGATCTTCCCATCGCATCTTGATGCTTCTTTAGTTAGTGAGGCTGAAAATATACTGAAGAGTTCAAGCTGGGATCAAAATGGTTTAGACGATGGGAAGTGGCTTTTCGAATCTATTAAGAAATGGGCTGACAAAGAGGGCTTGTTGCATGAGTTATCTTTATTTATTCAGCCGATGATGGAAGGGTCCAATATAGAAGAGGTTGGCACCACTAAGCTTCTTTATATTATAAAAAAGGCACTTGGGTTTCTTATTGGTAAAAAAGTTGAAGAGGAAAATACCATTATTGATAACATTAATTTAAATGAAGAGCTACTCATTAAGATTAATGGCATACAGTATCAACTGAATGATATGGAAGAGAGTAAAGATAAAGCTATTACATCTTCATTCAAAAAAATAAAAAATCAATGGATAGAGAATTCGATGATCACGATCCCTGAAGTGCTTCGAAATTGTTCTGACATAGTTAAGCTAGACAGTGATTTTGGAAGAATTCATGTTAGGCTAAATGAAGAAATGAATCGCCGGATTGCGGATTATATGGAGAATACAGCGTTGCTTGAATTTGAAAATGAAATTCAAAGATGGATTGCGGATTGTGAAGGAGAGTTTAAGAGCACTCAGGCTTATTTAGATGAAATAAGCGAAAGTTTGAATAATATATGTGGTGAAGATAAAATTGCATTGAATTGTGACATAAAGGTGTTGGCAGATTGGAAGAGGGATATGGACCGATTAACAAGGGGGATTGTACATCTCGAACAAGAAAATATAATGTTACGCAATACTCCATTGCAGTTTTTGTTAAAAAGTGTTGGCAAACTGTTTGGCACGATATCAAAAAGCAAAGAAAAACTTCATAGTACATACAAGAACTTTATTGAAAATGCTGATTACAATCAAACGGCACATTCCATTTTACATCCGTTCATTCAGCAATTAGAATTATTTGAGAGATCGATAGAACGGGATATTAGCATGTTTTTCTCTAATCCATTTGATATATTAAATAGAACAAGTGAGGAAGCACAGAGCAATATTGAACAGCATAAAGAATCCTTACAGTACATGCGGGAAAACCCAGAAATTTATCGCGATCCATTAACTTTATTCGAATTAAAGATACTTCAATACGAATTGATGTACGCCGTAAATAAAAATTAGCCCTTCCTGTGTGGAAGGGCTTTGTCTTATTTAACTCTGTATAATACATAACCATTCCCTCTGGTAATGAATTTACGTTCTCTTTTTTCTTTCTTCTTTAAAGTTTGTTGAAGTTGAAAAAGCGCTGCTTCTTTTGCCATATCAGGGGTACTACCATAATTATAAACGGTTAAAGCTTCATTCGATGCAGATGCAATGTATCCATCATCGTCAATCCAAATACGATAACTTACCTTTTCAGGCCGATACCAAAACCAATTCCACATTTTTTTCACCACGGCAAAACTCACCTCTCTTTTACCCCTAAATCTAAAAATTCTACGATTTTCTTTAACTTCCTATATGATGTTATGGATATATTGTGACAATTTGAAAAGGGTTCCATTCAGTTGAAAATTACGGTAAAAGGGCAATTTGGAAAGTCATAACATTTTTTATATTGGTTACCCTAATTACCGTCTAGGTTCTTAATCAACGTGGAGCAGGGGGGTTATATAAATGGAGAAATATGTACTACCCGTTATAGTTGGCACTTTGGTAGGTTTTGTTGCGCGAATCATCTTGTTACGAACTGATTTCAGACAATATCCAACATATCCGACGGGCAGAATTATTCATCTTTCGTTTGGATTCATTGCGGCCTTTATTGGGGCTGTTGCTGTGCCTTCCGTTTTAGAATCTAATTGGGCTGCTGTAACATTTTTGGGTCTTGCCGCGACACAGTTCCGAGAAGTTCGGAAAATGGAAAGGGAGACTTTAGAAATAATTGATAATAAGGAACTAGTAAAAAGAGGAGAAGCATTTATTGAAGGAATGGCTCAAGCTTTTGAAGGTCGGAATTATGTTGTCATGTTTTCAGCCCTTATTTCCACATTGGTTGCTGTCTATAATATATGGTTAGGAATGGTAGTTGGACTTGTACTTGTTATTATTGTGAAACCAAGAATTAAAGGGAAAGTTTTGATACAAATGGCTGAGATTTCAGAAGGGGAAATTCGTTTTGAAGGTCCTAACCTCTTTGTAAGTGATATTCATATTAAAAATGTTGGACTAGTGAAAAGTCGTAAGATCATTAAAGAAAAGGCAGTTGGTGCCATCATTACACCTAAAAATGAAAATGGCATTGTAACTTTATCTCATCTTGGACAAAGGCAGGCCATGCTTCATCATATTTCAAATGTGCTCGGTTCATACCTTGATTCAGGTGAGCCAGATTTGATTCCTTTATCAAAAAGAGATATGGAAGATGGAAGAATTGCATTATTTTTTTTACCAAGAGAGAAGGATTTTAAACAAATTAAGGAGGTACTAAAACATGTACCTATTCTTGACAGCGCGATTCGTCTTCCACGTCAATCGGATAAAGGGAAACAATAAAAATGAATTTAGGAGATATTGATCATGGAACAACCAACTAAAATAATCGCGATCATTACGACAAAACCTGAAAATGTATTAGCTGGCGGTGCTCCAATTTTTATAACCAAGGATGCGGAATCACTTCAAAATACAAGCTCGATGTTAGAAAAAACCCTCGATGCTTCAGCACACGAAGTTAATGAGGATACGATGATCATAGTGGCACACTGAAATAAACATGTAATGTGGAACGGAGGGCGCTCATGTTGGAAAATAAAATAAGGTCATCAGTAGGGAAAACGATACAAAGGATTGATACGGTGGAAAAGGCCGCAGGTACTTTACGATACATTGGTGATCTAACGGTACCGGGTATGTTACATGCTAAATTGGTTACAAGCGAATATGCACATGCCAAAATTAAGTCCATTGATAGTACTGAAGCATGGAAGGTTCAAGGGATACGGGCAATTGTTACAGGTGAAATGTTTCCCTACCATATTGGGCCGATTTTAGCAGACCGCCCCCCATTGGCATTTGAAAAGGTGAGATATTATGGTGAACCAATCGCTATTATTGTTGCTGACCATGAACATCAAGCGAAAAGGGCTGCTTCATTAGTTAAAGTTGAATACGAACCGTTGCCAGTCGTCAATTCTGTTCGAGAAGCCTTTCAAAATAAGGATATATTAGTTCATGAAAATGCAGGACAATATATGAAATTGATCAGCAATGTGTATCCAGTTTCAGGTACAAATATAGGAAGTCATATTAAAATTCGCAAAGGCGATTTTGTTTCTGCCTGGGGCCAATGTACGGAAAAGATAAAAGCTACATATTCATTTAATCTATCGGACCATGCTGCTTTGGAAACACGCTGTGTAAGGGTAGAGATTACCCCGCTAGGGAAAGTAGTCGTTCATTCTACAACCCAATCACCCTACACGATTAAAAAAGTATTGAATCAATTTTTTAATATCGAAGTTGGAAATGTCATTGTCCATGCCCCGATGGTTGGTGGGGCATTTGGTGGAAAGGGAACTGTACAGTTAGAGCCTCTTGCATACTTAGCCTCTAAGGCCGTTGGTGGAAAAATGGTGAGATTAAATTTTGAACGCGAAGAGGATTTGATAACAGCGCCCTGTCATATTGGCCTAGAAGCTACGGTTGCACTCGGAGTCGATCAACAGGGTAAAATCATTGCTGGACAATATACGTATTTGATAGATTCGGGTGCCTATACCGATCAGGCCGCAGGTATTACGAGAGCAATGGCGCTTGATTGTACAGGGCCTTACAATGTGCCCAACGTCTGGTGTGATTCGTACTGTATGTTTACAAATCATCCATTTGCTACGTCTTTTCGGGGATATGCGCACCCGGAACTAACTTTTGCTGTCGAACGTACGATGGATCAGCTAGCAAAGAAATTAAACATAGACCCTACCGAACTACGAATGATTAATGCGATAAAACCTGGAGATTCCTCTCCAACACAATCTGTTATTACGGCGAATAATATTGGAGACGCGAAAAAATGTATGGATCGCGCGAAGGAATTAATAAAGTGGGACGAGGAACCTCAAGAAGCAAAAAAGAACAAAGTCATTTCTAAAGGTATTAGTTTGTTTTGGAAGACATCAACAACGGCTACCAATGCACAGTCAGGAGCTATTTTAACATTTGAACCTGACGGAAGTGTGAATTTAAATTGTGCTGCAATCGAATTGGGACAAGGTACAAAAACAACGTTAGCGCAAATTTTAGCTGAGAAACTAAAAATTGATATCAATAAAATCCATGTAATCATGGAGGTAAATACCCAGTATGATCCACACCAATGGAGAACTGTTGCCAGCAGTACAACCTTCTTGGCAGGCCGGGCTGTTATGGCAGCTGCAGATGATGCGGTTTCCCAATTAAAAAAGACAGCATCTATAGTTTTGCAATGCTCAGTTGAAGACTTAGATATTGGTGGCGGTCGTGTTTACTTGAAACCGAACCCTGAATATGGGGTTAAATTTGAGGATATAGCGATTGGCTACAAATTTCCAAATGGTCATGCAATTGAAGGTCAAATTGTGGGTCACGGAAAATATATTCAAAGACATTTAACTCCAATGGATCAAGAAACAGGCTTCGGCAAACCCGGACCTTGGTGGTCAGTAGGAGTTCAGGCGATTGAGGTTGAATGGGATACACGGGATTATACATATAAAATCTTAAAAGTTGCAATAGTCCTGGATGGTGGAACCATTATCAATCCGGCGATGGCTACTCAACAAATGAGAGGGGGTATGTATTTAGGACTAAGCTTTGCTAGCAGTGAAACCTTTGTTTTTAACGATGAAGGCATTGTTCAGAACCCTCAATTACGTACCTATCAAATGCTGAGATTTGGTCAACAACCATGTGAATACCTTGTAGACTTTATCGAGTCCCCGGCAGCAGATGGGCCATACGGTGCACGAGGAATAGGTGAATATGGAGTAATCGGTGTACCAGCAGCGCTCGCTAATGCTCTTTCAAATGCATCGCAAGTGGAGCTAAATCATTTGCCTCTCACACCTGAATTAATTTGGAAGACAAAAAGGGAGGGCTTAGTATAATTTCATTTGACTTTGAATACTACAAGCCATCGACGATCTCTGAAGCTGTTCAACTCTATCAAACGATTTCTAATAGGGGACAAACAGCTACCTATATTAGTGGCGGAACTGAATTCATAACATTTGCGAGAACCAATAAAATTACAACAGATGCAATTATTGATCTTAAAGGAATCCCCGAATGTCACCTACTGAAAGTTCGAGGAGATGAATTGGTCATTGGTGCTGCGGTTTCATTAAATAAAATAACAGAGTCGAAGGTTTTTCCGCTTCTTGGGGAAGCTGTAAAGAAGGTTGCCGACCATACATCTAGAAATAAAATCACGATTGGAGGCAATCTTTTCAGCCAGCTTAAATATCGAGAAGGGCTTTTGGCCCTTCTTTTAACGGATTCTAAGGTGATAGTAGTGGGCATAGAAGGGGAAGAGATTCTCTCTTTGGAAGATGTAATGAAAAATAATATGGAGCTAAAGGATGGACAGTTTCTCGTTCAAATTTTAATTGAAAAAGCTTATCTTGATTGCCCTTGCGTTAGTCTGAAGAAAACAAGACTATCTAAAATCGGGTATCCGCTTGCATCGGTTTCAGCACTAAAAAAAGACAATCAGATAAGAGCGGCGATTACTGGTGTATGTGAATATCCATTTCGTTCAATTGATATAGAGAGTACATTGAATGATGATACCTTATCTGTTGATGATCGTATTACAAAGGTGCTTACCCAACTTCCTTCAAGGGTAGTGGATAATTTCGAAGGTTCAGCAGAGTATAGGGAATTTGTTTTACGTAATATGCTGGAGGATGTAATCCAAACCTTGAAGGAGGAAAATGCATGATATCGAATGGTTCTTCAAAATCTGTTTTACGTCTTCATGTAAACGGAGAAAGTAAAGATGTAATGGTTCGATCAGCGGATACACTACTACATACATTAAGGGAACAGTTAGGTTTGAGCGGTGCAAAAAATGCATGTGAAAATGGGGACTGCGGAGCATGTACAGTCCTTGTTAATGGAGAGCCCATGCATTCATGCCTTTGTTTGACTGTCGAAGCCATTAATCAACCAATTACAACAATAGAAGGTTTAATGGGCTCTCCTATTGAGCAAACATTTGTTGAAAAGTGGGCGATCCAATGTGGATATTGTACGCCTGGCTTTATTTTAAACTGTCATGCACTGGCCACTAAACACCCGGATGCTGATGATGAAGTAATTGAAGAATGGATGGCTTCTAATCTCTGTCGTTGTACGGGGTATCAGGAAATAAAGGATGCGGTTAAGACGGTTCTAAAGGAAGGAATTCTGTAAAATACGAAACCCGGCTATTTTAAAAAGCCGGGATTCTTTTATCCTTTTTGAAAGCTATTATTTTGATCATTCAGTGACTCAATCAGACTGAGGGTTTGCGATGCTTGTTCGATTTGCTGTTGAACCTGTTCTATTTGTTGCTGCTTTGCTGTTGTTGAGTATGTGACTGCCGCTCCTTGCATTTGATTTAATAGTTGGGTGGCTTGGTTAAGACTTTGTTGTGCTTGTTGCATTGATTGTAGATTGTTTACGGACGCACTTTGTTGTAGTGTTTGTTCAGCCTGCAGCATTGCTTGTAGAGCTTGTTTCTTTTGTTCTTTAAATAGTTGTTCTAATTGTGGCTGGTTTTCTTGTAGTTGCTGCTGTTGCCCTGCCATTTGTTGTTGCTCAAAGCTTTGATTCTTTTTGGGTTGTTGTCCGGTTGTGTTCATATAGTTGCTCCTTTCCTAGTAGAAATCAATTATTTGTAGTTTTCTACAAATTAGTTTATTTATCCACAAAGACAAATGCGCTTTATTCACCAAGTTTACACAGAAAATCCGAACTGTCTATTGGTACTTTAAAAGGTCCTCTTGTTTGTATAGCATTGCTTAGAAAATGCGCTACTGATGGGAAAGCCTGTACCTCACAGTATCCAGCTTCCTCTTCATACATTCTGGAGAAAATATTCTGATGTAATACTATAAATAATAATTGATGCTAATTTATTGGAGAAAATAAAGGCAGCATATCAAATATAGGATTTAAATGTTTTTCGAAGGCGGTCCTATAATTAATGCAATTTTATTATCTTCGAAAAAATAGCTTAATTATCTACATTACAATTATTCGAAAATGCTGATATAATAATGTTTATGAGGGCTACAAATTTGCGGTAGCAAAGATAATGACCCGTTATAGGGGATTGAAACATAATATACCTCATTAATTCAGAAGTACTCTTTATTTGTAGCAAAGATAATGACCCGTTATAGGGGATTGAAACAACTATTGGCGGTGTTAATCATGCAAAAACAGTATAAGGTAGCAAAGATAATGACCCGTTATAGGGGATTGAAACTAAGCAAGCAATCTTCTTCTGGATAGAGTTGCATCCAGGTAGCAAAGATAATGACCCGTTATAGGGGATTGAAACTACATCCTCTGGGGAGCCCCCATCATATAAGCTGCACGGTAGCAAAGATAATGACCCGTTATAGGGGATTGAAACTTCATAAAAAGGTTAAGCGGTAAATAGCCTTTAGCTGTAGCAAAGATAATGACCCGTTATAGGGGATTGAAACTGACCGCGCCCAGGTTACTCATTGTTTGCATAGCTTGTAGCAAAGATAATGACCCGTTATAGGGGATTGAAACGTAACTGGTGGATTTTCTTCTATAGGTGGATTTTCTTGTAGCAAAGATAATGACCCGTTATAGGGGATTGAAACTAAACAACGGCAAGCAAAGCGCGCAGGAAGGTATATGTAGCAAAGATAATGACCCGTTATAGGGGATTGAAACTTTAAATGGCTGCCATTCACTATATTTATGTATGTAGTAGCAAAGATAATGACCCGTTATAGGGGATTGAAACCTGATTCTAAATAACTTCCCAACACGCAACCTATCGCTAGTAGCAAAGATAATGACCCGTTATAGGGGATTGAAACCTTATTTGTCACATAAATAGTTGTTAATTTAGCCTCGTTTGTAGCAAAGATAATGACCCGTTATAGGGGATTGAAACATACAATGCTGCCAATCTCAATACAACTAAAAAGTAGTAGCAAAGATAATGACCCGTTATAGGGGATTGAAACATTGACATGTTATTTGGTTGTAGTTGGCGATAACGAAGTAGCAAAGATAATGACCCGTTATAGGGGATTGAAACTTTCAATCTTTCAGACAATCCAGATCAGCCCCTTCTAGTAGCAAAGATAATGACCCGTTATAGGGGATTGAAACTTTTTTAAAACCCTATTGCATAAATAAAATGGAGCCTGTAGCAAAGATAATGACCCGTTATAGGGGATTGAAACTTATTTACAAGTTCTTGCTTTACATCGAGTGTTAAATAGTAGCAAAGATAATGACCCGTTATAGGGGATTGAAACACTTGCGGACATATTCTTTCTGTAAACAGATATATCGTAGCAAAGATAATGACCCGTTATAGGGGATTGAAACTGAACCCGCCACACCGGGAGTATGGCCAATCCATCGTGTAGCAAAGATAATGACCCGTTATAGGGGATTGAAACTTGGAATTGGTATTGCCTTTGCAACAGTTAGATTTGTCGTAGCAAAGATAATGACCCGTTATAGGGGATTGAAACAACACTGTTGATATTCGTAACATCTGCAGGTGATCCGTAGCAAAGATAATGACCCGTTATAGGGGATTGAAACATTATTAGCGTTTATTAGTGCTTATTACGTCAAAAAGCCGTAGCAAAGATAATGACCCGTTATAGGGGATTGAAACCCATGATAAACTGATATTTTCAATTTTAAAGTCCTAAAAATATATCCAGAATGGAAAGGATTTCTCCCACACCGTTGGTTCCTTTGATGTATTGAAGATGACTTATTAATAGGGTTTTACCCAAAGCATAAAAACACGGCCATGAATTACCGTGTTTTTAAAAGTTAATTAAGTTTTATACTTTCAGCAAGGATTGTTTTTTCAAAAGTTTTTCTATCAAGGAAGTTGATGAAATATTCCTGTTCACCTTTAAAACCAGTTTCCTTCATCATGAATAATACTTCTTTGATCTGAAACGGGATATCTTCCTTTAGTAATTTATCTATCTCACTTTTATCTGTCTGTAATAGTTCCTTATATACTGGTAACTTTGAAAACCAATTGGAGTTAAAGCCAAATAAATAGATCGGTATGTTAGTGTTTGTGTTTTTTATAAAATTATCAGTAATTAAAAATCCGTAGGGATCAAGGTCACACCAAAAATAAATTTGTTGAAGACCTAAAGGAATTAACTCTCGAATAATAGTATATTCTTCTGCAGATAAATAACCGCTGCCAAATAGAATAATCCATTCATTTTTATTTAGCACATTGCCTTTAGCCACACTAATAAATAAATCTTGGTTTTCTATAATTAATAATTTTTTTCCTTGCCATTGTGTTAATTTAATTTCGGAAACCATATCCCGAGGGAGGGCAAGGTAATTTTTAATTGCCCTAGAATTCCCGATTTCTCCATTCCATGCCCATTCAAAAATTCCAGAAATCAAAACCTCGTTTCTCGATTGAAGCAACCCAAATTTTTCAACGTCCCCAACAATTCGATCCACTTTATCCCGGTCATTCCTAGAAAATAATTTTGTATCGCCGAAAAATTCTTGAGAAAATTCCCTTAAAAATAAGTGGCGCTCTGATAGTGTTAGTTGATATAAACCATGAAGCCCTCTAACTATTTTCAAATAAGCATTTCCAGAACTCTTTGGAAAAACAAGTTTCTCACCATTTATACATTCAATTAACGCTCCACCATTATTATTATAATGCTTTTGATTTGTCTGGATTAAGTCAAACAGAATTTTTGCATTACCTAAGCCAGCAGGTGAAAGGGGAGGGAAGGGAACTTCCTCCCACTTTTGTTTCTTTACTTTATTAATTTTTAAAAAACTTTCAATTGATACCATAAAATCTTCATTAAACAATATGCAATGAAGGTTCCAATGATTGATTCTTGTTTTATCCTTTCTTTTTCGTTTAATTATAAAACCATGCATATGTAGCTTATCGATAGTTATTTCTACAAGACCAAAATTCCATTTTTTAAATAATGAATCCTTCCAAGAATTCCAGCGTTTTTTATTATTGGACTTATAGAGCTCTTTTAAAATATGATTTGCAATTTTTATTTCACTAGCGTTAAGAAAATTGATCGGATGCATTTGTAGGTCATTACCGCCGACAGTTTCAATTTCTTCGCTACGTAGATTTTTACGATAGCCACAATCTCCACAAAAACTATACCTTCTCTTTTCCCGAACTAAATATCCATCTTTCCGTTCCCATTGCCCCCACTCTTGCAGGTAGGTTATATTATGACGATGCTTTGTACTGGGTTTGTTGTTTAATGAATTCATCGTTCACTATTCCGTAGTTTATTGGAGGAGCCATTTCTTGATTCTCCCGTTTTGGTCTAAAGTTAAGTGACATATCGGCAAAAGGATATAATAGCTTCAGGTTTTCTGAATAAGGCATTGCAATTATATATTGTGCGCCGGTCTTTTTAAGGAACTGACTGACTAATTCTGTTCTTTCCTGATCTAAATGAGCAAATGGCTCATCTAAGATCATGAAATTTAACATACCATCTGCTTGAATTGCTGATAGTGTTAAAAGTAAAGAGATAATTACCTTTTGGCCGCCGCTAAATGCAGTTTTTGTTCTATAGCTAACAGGAACCTTCCCGTGGAAACCAACTTTATAGTCAATTTTCCACCTTTCATTACCTACATTAATTAACTTTAATGTAGCATTTATATTGCCTTGTGCCGCCAATTCTTCTAACGATTTTTTTACCTTTCTAAAGACTTCCTCAACCATTTCAAGATACTCCTCTTGGGCTTCATCATGTTTTTTTCTCAAGTTTTCTAGTTTTGCTTCAGTTTCCGAGATTTCATTTAGATGGTTTTGCAGCAACTTTAAGTGGATATTATATTTTTCCTCAAGTGCAACAATATTTTCTTCACCAGGCTGAATGGGTTCACCTGTGTTTCGAAGTTGCTGAATCATATTTTGCAAGCTGCTAATCAAGGTTGTATAATGTTCAACGGTTTTAATTGATTCTAAATATGAACAATCTGAAAGTTTCTTGATTTGATCTTTTGATAGTTTTGAAACTGTACTATTATATTGAGATTTTAAAGTATCAAGAGATGTCATTATATCAGATTGTTTTTGAAAAATTTCTTTTTGTTTTGATTGTAAATTAGTTAATGCATAGTTTAATTTCCCGTGTCGCCTTGAATATTTTGAAGCAAGTTGTTGAACCTTTTCTCTCTCTTTCCTTAGAGATTGGATTTGTACATTAAAATCTGTGAGTGAATTCAAAACTATTTGGAGATCTCCTGTTAAAGAAAGATGTTCATTTTCTTTGTCTGGTATCAATGCACGCATTTTTTGATCCTCGATGGCTTTGTTAACACTCTCTAGTTCAATTTGTAATTCATTTTCTTTTGCTTTCTCTGAGTCCAGTTTTTGTTGAATATTATTTAAATCTTCTTGCAGCTGTTCCAGTTGGAGGAGGTACGACTTTCTTCCACAATAAATCCCATTAGGGTGAATTGAACGGCCGCCGCGACTGATAACTTGATAAGGTGTAGGTTTGTATAGCAATGCGTTAAAGTCTTTCTGGACCCAATCCCATGCTGCTTCCATACTTTCAGCCATCATAAAATTTTTAAATCTTTCTATGTAGCCTGTGATACGCTCATCCAGGACATTAACTTTTGACAGTATTGACTCATTTTTATATGAAAGTGAAACGGGTTTGAAAGGAGAAATCCAGTAAGGATATCCAATTTCTTGCGCAATTTTCATAGTTTCAATGATCGCATGTTCATCAACAGTAATTGTAAAACGTTCCGCCCCAAGTAAAGCCTCAATAGCATGACGCCATTTATTATCGGTAATTTCAAGTTGTTCCGCGAGTAATAAATGATTTAATTGTCGTTCTTTTAACTTTTCAATCATTTTGGAAACGATACTTGGGTAATGGGCAGAGTGCGTTGTCTTAATATGATGAATTTTACCCATTATCGTATCTTCTTTATGCTGAAGGTTTTGTACAATGGTAACTTGTCTTTTATATAAATCGGTTATATCTGATAGCTCGTGATTTAGTTTTTCTAATGAGACAGGTACAATGTGCTTATATTTGTTAATAAACCTGAGTAAATCATTTGCTTTCGTTTCTAAATTTATTTTCTTTTCTGTTAACGAGATCGTTTGCCTATGATTATCATCAATTTTTTTATTAACGTTAGAAAGTGCATTACTATATTTTTCGATTTCATGATTTGTTGTATTTATGTCATTATTAGTTGTATTAATGTTTTGTTCAATTAGTAATTTCTCGTCTTTCAACGTATTTAACAATGCTTCCTGCTCGTTCATGATTTCCTTCATATCTTTAACGACTGCTAACTCTTTATTAAATTGGTTTTCCTCTAATTGCTGTTCATTTTGCTTAATTTGTTTTATACGATCAATTTTTTGTTTAACATTTTGAATGACTAGTTCTTCTTGCTGTTTTTGTCTTCCGAGTTCTTGATATTGCTTATAGAGCTCTTCAAGATTAATTTTTATATTGTTAAATTTATCAATTCGTTCTTGTTCTCCGCAAATCTGTAATAAATAATCTGCAAGTTGTTCCTCATTTAGCCCTAAAAGCTTTTCAGTGTTCCCTTGATAAAGGCTAAAGACATTTGCCAATGCTTTTGACATCCCAACTTGCTCCATATGTGATAAATAATGCCCAACTTCAAGCCACTTTATGTTGTCTTTCAAGTGAATTTCTAAATCAAAATTCCCGTCAAAAATCAGAAACTCTCTTTTTACAGGATTATCGTTTGTTAGTCGGCAAACAACAGATACACGATCATTGTATTTCCCGATTTCTTGGAAAGGCCTTTTTTGATATTCAGGATGAATGGTGTTATCGAAACGACCGATGATATAAATAAAATGGACATGATCACGCTCAAAAAAAGTTTTGAAAGTATGACCATTATCAAATTTGGTTGCACCGAACAAGACGCGAAGCATATTTAAAAAGGTCGTCTTTCCTGACCCATTTTCCCCGTTAACAACGGTGATGCTTTCATGAATTAAAATAACCTGCCGAGGAAGGTAGGAAAACCCTTCTGCTTCAACAGATAAAAGATGAAGGGGTATAAATCTACCTTTTTTAGCTAACAGACTCATAATCGGTATCCTCCTTTATTTCATTCTTCTCAGGTAAAAATAGATTCTTTGCATGCCGATGTTTTTCATCGTTTTCGTTCACTAAAAACTCAATCAACTTTGCTTTTACTTTGTCATACATAGTCGTAGAATCTAATGCGGTTGTTAAACGTGGTCCAGCTTTAAATGCGTTTTCTCCCCGGACAGTTTCAATAAAGCCTAATTGTTTAAGGGTAGTCAAAATTCTTTTTAAATTTGTTTTGCTGCTAAGTTGCTCTTTATAGTTTTCATAAAGCTGGTCTTCTGTTACGGTTAGTTCTTCTGTTAGGTTTCTTTGAAAATTCCGATCAAATTTCGGAAGTATTAATGAACACCATAAAATTGCTATCATTGCTTTGGCCGGCATGGTGAGATTCATAGACCCTAGCTCTTTTTCCAGCATATGGTTTAGGTTATAAACCTCTTTTTTTATTCTGGCGTCATAACAATTGGAAATTGGATCATCGACAAATTCATATCCAGCACAACTAAGTATTTTGGTAACCTCTGATCTCAAATGAAAATCAAATTGTAAAGACAAAAGTTCGTTTCTTGGAATTGGCCCTGTTGTTAATATCGCGCAAATTTCTTCAGTAGTATAATGGGTCAAACCTTTCATTGATCATTTCCTCCTTTGTAATAAAGCTTCTGACAATAGACGTAATATCTTATGGTCAAATTCTTTTGTGCGAACGGTTGAATGCAATTCAAAAGGTGTGAATGATTTTTCACTAAGAAAGTTGATGGATGATAAGTACATAAAGACATCAGTCTGATTGTTAAATTGAAATAAAAAGTCTTCTAGCTTAATATCTTCATTTTTGTCTAATAACAAACGAATGTGATTTAAAGTTTTTTCGATATAGCTCGGTTCAAAGTTTTTAGGGGCCTCATGCCCACCATAGACTCTTGGACTAATTTTTCTGGATGTATGCAACTTTTTTAGTCTAAGGAATTCTTCCAATGCTACTACAATTCCATCTGTATCAATCCATTTGGAATGGGACGGTGTGTAATGGGCGTTCCATAATAATAAAGATAACTGGTCAAAGGTTGTCTGATATAAGAAACGATCAACATCCTCTTTTGTAAATACACCATTGCCCATTGAAGCAACTTGTATAAGGGCTCTTTTCCTATATTCAAATAATGTAGTAATTTTCATTTCAAAATCAAAGAGGCATTGAATAGACTCTTTATCTTTCTCGGTGATTTCTAGTTTGTTCTTACGTTTGTATTGGTTTATGTCTTTAAAACGCTTGATGAAATCTCCGATGTTATCAAGGAACTTGTCCGTCTTATGAAGGGCATCTTTTATTCTGGCTTCATTTTTTGAGATAAGTGCAGTTTCAATTTCATCAATATTTCTCATTACAGCGTGAATCGACTGGTTGCGAAGGAATTCTAGAGAAATTATTCCAAGATTCATGTGTTCAGCGGCTTCCAGCATATCTTTTAAGGCAAGCTGAAATGCCATGCTGTCCAGCTCATCCCCTTCATATAAAAAAGGAAGAAAACGGGCAAATAGCATACCAGGGTTAGTGAATTCGTATGTAAGTGTTCCATCTTGTCGATCAAGCCAGCCCCCATCTATTAAACTATTGATAATAGAATCTAATTGTCTTTTGTGATATTGAGGGAACATTGCTTCAATATCAGCTTTAGAAAAATTTCCGCTGGTTAAATCGCTTGATAATTGCATAATGACATGCATCTTATGCTCGAATAATTCTCTTGAACTTGTTAAATGGCTTAATAATCGGAATAAATACGAAAAGCCACTAATGTACTCAATATTTGGAAGCTGCTCCAACCGGGTTTCCTCCAAATCTATCCCCTCCTATTATCTGTTTAGTAGAAGTATTGACAGGAATGGAGGAGGGTATACCTGAAAAATGAGGTAATTTTGGTGGTGTGATAAAAAGATTGATTAGGAGAGTTATATAAAAAAGTGGCCTCTATTTTTGAGGCCACAGGTCATTTTTGAAACGTTCTTTGCTATATCCAGCAATTGTCCATATCAGCAAAGCGTCTTTTCGTTTACCGCCTTGTTTTTTTATTGTTTGGACTAAATTTTCAATTCGTATTACTTGAGTAGGGGAGGTAAAGTGTTCATTTATAAATGATTGTTGATCTGTTTCATCGGAAAGAAAATAGGGTATATTAGCTGTCTGGGCAAAAGCTATAGAAACGATTTCTCCCCAGTGACTTCCGTGTTCCCTAGTTTTCTTTGACTTTCTTAATTTTTCAATTATATCTTGGTACAAAGTCAAAAAAACGGCACCTAATTTTGCTAACTTTTCTTCATTAACTATCTCTGCACGTTTATCGTATATCAATGAATCAATCTGGTCTTTGGTATCCTTGGGCGTAAGAATTTCATTCTTATACACATATTCATGAATCAGTAAATTCCCAACATAATTTGGCAAGATGTTCTCAATAATTTTATATTTTCTTAATCTCCCTAGTTTAATTGCAAAATCAGCATCTAAGATAGCTTTTGGCCAAATGTAAGATTGTAAATTATCCATCTTCTTCCTCCAAAAGTTTATCTATTTCATCTTCACTTGGGAGTTCGTCGGGAAGTTCAATTCCAAAATCTTTTGGCTCTTTTTGAAGAAGGGAAAGAAGATTTCGAAGCCTTTTTGGTGTAATGAGCCCTTCTTGATAAAGATCAATTGCATTCTTTGTTAACCCTTCGTAATGAATAACTGGTTTGATAATTTCTCCATTTTCTAGTTGTAATTTTCTTCGAATGATTGATACATATGGTTCACTATAAAGCTGCTCCGTCATAGTTTTATTTATATAACCAATCTCATAAAGTCTTCGAACCATTGATTTATATGGAACTTCGAATGTATGGGCTAATTCTACAACATGTTCTGATTTAAGCTCGTTCTTTGTAATTTCTAAAAACATTAACTCTTGCTCTAGGACATGCTTTGGTATCAACAGCAAAGCTGCAAATAAATTAGCACGTAATTCACGAATATTATCAGTTTCATCATTTAAAGTGGTACTATTTAACATTTCAGGGTTAGTAAGAAAATCCTTATCAAACCAAATGTGGTAGAGTTCGTGGGCGGCTGCAAAGTTCTGCTTTTCTTCAGGTATTTGGCTATTAATATAAACAAATAAATACCCTTTTTTTTGACAAACAAACGCACAGAGATTATCATCTGGGAAAGGAGATTGCAGGAGAGTGGCTTCTTTTTTAACAATATTTAATACATGTCTACCTAATATGCGAGATGTCTTGTGGAGTTCAATCAATTTACTATTTGCCTTTTCCTCTAAATCCTTCATTTCCAGATGGGGTAAATATGGAATCTTATTCATGAATGATCCTCCTGGATTCTTGAGAAAGTTCCTCTAATTCAATGATCTCATCCATAACAAAGTCAAGAAATTGCAAATGTTGCCTTATCTTTGAATTTCCGGTTCTATCCATCATAAATAGAATAGGATCTTCAATCACATTTGTTTGGGACTCATGATTGATTAATTCATCAACTGAAATATTCATTACATCAGCAATTTTCTGTATTTCTTGAATATTTGTAGCCTTTTGCCCCTTAACGATTTTACTCATTACTTGCTTAGAAACCCCAATCCGATCAGCGAATTCTTGTTGGGTTATATGATGTTTTTCAATAAAAAGAGTAATTTTCTCGCCAATAGCCTCAAAAATTGTTTTCATTGTAGATTCCTCCTTAAGGTTACTGTAATATACAAGTTAAACGAAAGTCAATGATTCATGAACAAATATTTATTATTTGTAAACAACTCGTGTATTAAACTTCGTAAAAACATTAGGTTATTATACAGGAAGTTAAGAGTGATTTAGAGTGAGTCAGAAAAAATAATGACTCTTTTTATAAAATTATTTTGTTGAATTTTTTACGCAAAATATTCAAATAATTTAAAAGGGATCATTGAAGAAATTTAGAATTCTTTATATGAATAAATATTAATTTACCGATACGGTTATCGTACCTGGTAGAAGAAAATTTCAAGTATGATATATATTGTCGAATAATGACACCCAGTTAATATTTTTTTGTAAATAACGTATTATAAAGGCTCAAAACGGAAATTACTAAATAGTGAAAGGAGGTTTGAAAATGGAGGGATTTGTAATATATGCATTGCTCATTGATTGATTGTTCAGTTTAATCACTATTGAAAAATTATTAAGAAAAACATAAAAAGGCGCTAAGACAATTATCTATCTTAGCGCTTCAGAAAAAAATGTGTAAGTAGAAAGAGATTAAAATTCTCTTTCTACCAATAATAATTGTTTCCACTTGTATTGCTATTTACTCTTATTGAGGATTGAAAAAGTTATTATTTATTTGTGAGTATTTATTTTTTCCCCGTTTAGGGGCTTTTTAGAAAGGGGAGGTGTGTGGTAATAGAAACATTATTTAAAGAACTAACAGGGTACAATCCTTATCCATTTCAATTACAAGCAAGTCAAGAGATTTTTAAAAATGAAAAGTTTGTTATAACGGCCCCGACAGGTTCCGGAAAGACATGGATGAGCGTCATTCCCTTTGTATATGCCAAAGAAAATAATATATTATTTGCCGATCGTATGTTTTACGTATTGCCGCAACGGACTTTAGTGACAGCTGTGGCAAATACAATAAAACCTATTTTAGAAAAAAGAAATTTAAAAGTCACTGTTCAAATGGGTGGACAAAATGAAGATCCATATTTTGAAGGAGATGTTATTGTTACAACCATTGATCAAATACTAGCTGCCTATCTTGGCCTTTCCTACGGAACATCTAAAAATGCAAGTAATATAGCTCCTGGTGCTTTAATGGGATCTTACATTGTATTAGATGAGTTCCATTTGCTTGAAGCAGACAAATCGTTAGCTACCTATGTAGATATGATGAATTTTCTATCTCCTTTTGTTCGGACTTGTATGATGACTGCAACAGCTACAGAAAAATATTTGGATGCTATTTCTAGTAAAATTAAAGGCAAGTATCAAGTTGTATCAGGTCAAGACATTGTCCAATTACAAACATCTATGAATGAGGTAAGGAAAAGAGAAGTTATTTGGTGTGATATTCCGATAGATGCTGAAGTAATTTTAAAACAACATAAAGATCGAACATTAGTTGTCGTTAATACTGTTAAGAAAGTTCAGGCACTGTACAATGAGTTGACAGAAAAGATAAAAAGAAGTGGTTTTGATATTGAAGTAGTTTGTCTTCATGCTCGATTTCTCAAGGAAGATAGAGATACATTGGAGCTCAAAATAAAGGATTGTCTAAAACGCAGCTCAAAAAAAGAAATAATTGTAATCGCAAATCAAGTTGTTGAGGTTGGATTGGACATATCTGCATCAGTATTAATTTCTGACTTATGTCCTGCAAATGCATTAATTCAAAGAATCGGAAGATGTGAGAGATATGGAGAATTTATCGGCAAAGTATTTGTATATGCAATAAACAATCATTTGCCATATGATGAGGATTTGGTAAATCGAACCGGGGATTATTTGAAAGAACAAACTCCATTATTTATGACAGCGATTGAGGAATTAGAAATGGTGGAAACTGTTCATGCAAATCGTGAGGAAAAGTTATTAAACAGCTTATCATTTAGTAAAGTTCGAGAATTGGTGGAAAAGACGCAAAGTGAAGGCAATCGTTCATCTATTAAAAATCTAATTAGAGATATAGATAATATCCAAGTTCTTATCCATCCTAAGCCTTGGGAGCTTGACTTATATAAAAAACCAGAGTACTTTTCAATTCCATATAGTACTTTGCTAAATTATTTAAGAAATATTGAACAGCCAAGCAAGTATGTCTTTTATCCTGAGTTTCCAAACGATTATCAAAGCAAATACTCTAAAGAAGTCCATTGGAACTTAGTAGAAGATATAAAAAATATTTATAATTATTTATTTGTTGCGTTATCCCCTAAGATAGCCAGTTATAGTAAGGAAATTGGATTTTCTTTAGATAAAGGAGAATTTATTTCAAAGGAAACTTTATCTGAAATTGAAAAAAGGCAAAGATTTTCATATAAAAAAGAAACATATGTGGAACATGCTTTGGATGTCCGGAAAAAAATACGCAGTTCTGATGATAAATATAATGTTGTAACTAGTCAATTTGCTCAAATATTGAATTGTAATTCAAATTTTGTAGGTGAACTTGCAGAATTAGTTGGCGCTTTGCATGATGCTGGAAAACTAATTGAAAAGAATGTCCTAGTTTCCCAAAAATGGCAGAAGAAAATTATTGGTGATGAAACGAAAGAGTATTTAGCACATACAGATTTTGACCCATCAAATCCATATCATTTACAAAAAGAAAAAGAGAAAGAATTTAAACGAGCCCATCATGCTGCTGAAGGAGCATGTGCAGTTCTACCAATTTTAGAATTGCAAACAAAAAACTTACAGCTAGAAAAAGAAATAGCCGGACAAATAATTCTATCAATGTATTCAACCATAAAAAGGCACCATGGCGCTTATACTAAAAAAATGGAAGAGTATTGTTTGATAGAAGATGCTTCTAAAGTAATTAGAAAAAGTTTACAAGGACTTTTCGAAAATGAAACTCCTTTAAATAGGGAGGTAGGGCCGTCGAAAGCAATGCTATATGAAAAATTTGTTTTAAATGCTGCAGAAAAACAGAAGTTAGGCTGGCTATTGTATTGGTTCTTTAGTAGAAGACTTAGACTAGCAGATCAATTATCTCAACAAGAAAAACTTTAGGAGGTGATTTAATGGGTGGAATGACATTTTATATTCAAAAAAAATTCGGAAGTTATGGGGATGCGCTGGCGGCCGTTGGACTAGCGCGGCTCTTATCCATACTCTTTCATAGACATGATATTCAAATTGAAGAGCAGCCTGGTTACTTTAGGTGCTTGCTTCCCGAGGAAATTGACTACGAACAAATGGACATTGAGGAACTAAAGCGAAATCCTGTTTTTCGGTATGTCCAATTTACAGAGAATGAAGAAGGAGCACCCGTTCAAGCTTTTAAATATTATAGAGACCAAGAATTATATAAAGCTGAAAGGGGAAGAAAAAAATCTAACGTTAACTTAAGTGACAATGCGGAGGAAGCCCCTCTGCCACCAGATCCAATTTATTTATTAATGCAAAGTTTGCGAGTTTTGCAGGCACTTGGCACCAGTAATAAATTATACAAGGATATTCAAGCAGCCCCAATTAAGGATTTAAAACAAACAATTATTGGAAGACTTAACATTTATTCATCCCTTGAACAAGAAGCAATTGATAAAGAAGCGTTTAAACCATCTGTTTCAGCAGTACAAGCATATAATCCGATTATTGGAAAAGGTGTTAACAAAGCAAAAGCACAATCAATTTCTGTCGGTTCGATTCCTGCAAAATTTGTTGATTGGTTTGAGGAATGGCTCCGATTTATTGGCTCAAATTTAGTATTGAATGCTTATCCGATATGGGATGATTTGAAATTTTTAACTTTAGTCCCTAATAATGTAACAGTTGCAGGTTTATTAATCCTGCATGATTCTTTCTTAAAGCAAAGAGATTATACATCTTGTAAAAATGATATATTTGTCATTTTTAATACGGTTAAGTTTTTGGTTGAAAATTCCGAAAGATTCATTAATGCAACAACTGAAGATGATTTTTTATTATCGATTATGGATATTACGCCTAAAACGATCATTTCAGGCTTATCAGGTGCTTATTTTAAAAGTTTAGGATCGGGTAGGGTATTAATCAATAATTCATTTATTAGTTTCCCAGATTGGTTCCCAATTAACAATGAGAAAGACGCCGATCTTTGGATAAATGTAATCCAAGATCATAAAAATGTTTTAGGAAAACTAGATGAAACTAAAAGTGAAGAGATGCAATTGTTGAATACTTACAGAGACTTTTTATCAACTTCAGATTGGAAAAAATACTTCGAGTACACGTCCTCCTATGCAGGACTTTATTTAAACCAGAAAGAACGAAAAAAATATTTTGCCCAACATAATTTTGAAATTTTTAAAGGAGTGTGCCAGAGAGTGGGTCAAATATATAAGGAAATCATAAGCAATAAAGGCTTTCAAGAAATTGCAAAGGCTATGCGTGAAGCGACTGTAAATGAACAATATAGAAAAACGCAGGGAAAACAACAGTTTGAAATTCAATATGGATTATTTCAGGAAATAAAACGAAAGGCAAAATTTGAAGATCAAGTTATCAGTGTGATTAATGATTTTATTTCTGAATATAATCGTGAAACAGCTCGAAAAATGGAACAAAAAGGAGAAAACTACAAAGGAAGATTGTTAGTTTCATTAGATGCATTTAATGACTTTATTAGCTTATTTGATCAATTTCCAAAAAAGCATGAAACAATAGCACTTATGCTAGTTGCCGCTGCATCCTGTTATGATGGAAAACCTAAAAAAGTTGAAGGAGGAACTGGGGAATGATAAATAATTTGACAATTTCAGGTTTATTAACTCTTGATATGCATGCTTTAAACAATGAGGGCGGTGAAGGAAACCAATTACAAACCAGAATGGTCCATATTATAGATGGGGAGGGTGAACTTCAAGTAGTGAATGCAATCAGTGGAGATATGCTAAAGCATATTCAAGCGGAACATTTAGCAAATGTTTCAATCGATAAAAGTTTAGCATTATGTGATGGCTGTAAGAAGCTTGATGCCAATAGGATTAATAGAGATGATGCCTTTTTTGATAACCTAGATGGAGAAAAACATAGCGCTAAAATTATTGATCAGTTATTGCCATATTGTACAGTAGATGATCTTGAAGGAATTATGATTACCAGAGATAATAGGTCCGTGTCAAGAAAATCCGTTGTAGAGTTTGGGTGGTTAGTGGGCTTGCCGAATTCTACGCGGACGGAATCGTATTTTCATGTTAAATTTGATAATAATCGTGCGGCGGGGTCAGGTGATCAAACAGGAGCAAATTTAGGGCAAAATATTTTTTATCGACCAGCAAGTTCAGGGAAATATGCTGTTGTTGTAAACTTGGAATTAAGCAGGATTGGTTTTAATGATATTACAAGGGAATATGTGTTGACTGATGAAGAGAGAGTAAACAGGGCAAAAGCTCTACTTGAAAGTATATTGTTTACCTTCATTAAGCCATTGGGTGCGCACCGAAATACGCAAAATCCACATATTTTAGGTTTTGAGGGAGTTCTAAGTTTTTCCAATTCAACTGTACCCGCACCATCGATTAGTGCCTTAAATAGTAATTATCGCGAAGAGGTTGAAGGAATTGTTGGACAGTTAAATCGTATTTATGAAGGTAAGCTTGAGGCTAAGAAATTTGATAGCCAGGTTGAATTTACTCAATTTATGACAGACCTTATTCAAGAATTGGATTAGAAGGTGATGGTATGAAATGGCTAATAGCCGAATACACTTTTACAACTCCATTCTCCTTGAAAAGTTCATTAGCAACTAGTTCAGGCGGAAAAACAAATTTATTGCCGACAATGTTTGCTTTTAAAATGGCTTTAATTAATGCCTCCTATAATATTGGTTTGGATGGAGAAGCTGAATTTAAGTGGATTAAAGAATTGGATATTCGTTTTAAGCCGCCTAAAAAAGCAACTGTTCAAAATTCATTTGTAAAAATTCTTAAAGAATCAAGGAAAGAAGTATTGGCGGAAGACCCTAGTCAAGTTTTTACATCATCAGTTGCATTAAGAGAATATATATTATTCAGTGGCTCACTATATGTGGCAATACACATTGAGAAGTTGGCAAATGCTAATGTTCAAAAATTGAAACAACTACTCATACATATTAATCAACTAGGCAAACGGGGTTGTTTTGTTCAATTTTTGGATATAACAGAAGCAATGTCATTAGATCAAACTTTTACTTTTCTGCTCGAGGATAAAAAAATAAGTATGCCGAAATCTTTAATAATTCAGTACTTAGACGATATGGGTGAAAAGGCTAAATTTGAATCTATTAATAATTATGGTTCAAAATCAGCCTCGATTGGGAAAGATAGGATATTTAAGCAAGTAGGGGTGCCATATAAATTAACAAAGTCTAGTAGAGGCTTTTCTCATTATGAGAGAATCGATTAGGGGTATATTGATTAATGAAAAGTAATCAAGAAATCATTCATTATCTATCAAAAATAAAGTTAGCCAAATTCACGGCCATTTATGAGGCAGGCCCAGATGGATTAGAACTACCACCATACAAAGGAGCAACTTTCCGGGGAAGCTTTGGACATGTCTTCCGGGAAGTTGCCTGCACGTGTCCGCATAGAGAAAATGGTTTTGCTTCGAAGCATCTAGAACAATGTGCTTATGGGTATATTTTTGAAACAGCCACAATAGATGGTGCGGAAGTTTTAGTTAATAATGAAAGTATTCCAAGACCGTTCCTTTTGGAACCTCCAAATGATATGAGAACATATTATGCACCCGGTGAGCGTTTTACTTTAGGGTTTACTCTGTTTGGCAAAGGGATTGAATATTTACCTTATTTTATATATGTGCTTGATGCCATGGGGTTGCAAGGATTTGGAAAGGGGAGGAAACATGCAAAATTAAGACAGATTTTTACCGTCGATCAGCATGGAGATTGGATTAAATCTATTTATCAAGCTGATGACCGATTACTTAGAAATGATTTTTCCCCTCTAACTGGTGAAGATATTTTTAATTCCAAAGCTGATTCAACGGCTCAAACATGCCATATTCATTTTATTTCACCAGTACGTCTAAAATATGCAGGGGAATTTGTATCTACGCCTGAATTTCATATGCTCCTACGGTCCGCCTGCCGTCGGATTACAGCATTATTGTATTTTCATCAGGATGAACCAAAACTTGATTTTGATTTCAATGGACTTTTTCAACAAGCCGAGCAAGAAGTTACTTGTTTAAATGCAAATGTAGAATGGACAAGCTGGGAAAGGTATTCTAATCGTCAAAAGCAGAGATTGAAAATGGGTGGAATTGTGGGTAACGCAATATACAAAGGAGATTTTCAGCCGTATTTACCTTGGCTGAAACTAGCTGAATGGTGCAATATAGGGAAAAATCCAGTATTCGGTTTAGGAAGTGTAAAAGTAATTATTAAATGAAACCTTATTTAGGTACCGTCAGCAAACCTATATGATTTTTGATGGTACTTTTTATTATAATTGGAATGATTATTTTTTGTGGTCATTATATCGTTATTTTATGTTTTCGAAGGAGAGGGGGCATTTATTGCAGAAAAAGCATATTCGTATTAAAATTAGAATTGATATATTGTAAGAATTTTGAAAGCCTTGATACATAAGCTTTTGACCGTCATGAAAAAATACGGTATCAAAGCAGAACCTCGATTATAGAGGATTGCAACTCACCGCGGCCCCACCCCAACGGGGCCCCACCACAGTGTATCAAAGCAGAACCTCGATTATAGAGGATTGCAACTTCATAAAAAGGTTAAGCGGTAAATAGCCTTTAGCTTGTGTATCAAAGCAGAACCTCGATTATAGAGGATTGCAACCGATTCATTCCGTCGTCAATCATGTCGTCAATCCCTGTATCAAAGCAGAACCTCGATTATAGAGGATTGCAACGAAATCGCTTCTTGCATAGATAAGTCAAACATGGTCTGTATCAAAGCAGAACCTCGATTATAGAGGATTGCAACTCAACCAATTTGTATTTACCTAAATCTTTATCCCAAGTGTATCAAAGCAGAACCTCGATTATAGAGGATTGCAACGAGTATGAATTAAAAGCCGGTGATTCCGTCATCGTCGAGTATCAAAGCAGAACCTCGATTATAGAGGATTGCAACTTCTTACTTCGCAATTTGAATCGAATGTGCATTAAGTATCAAAGCAGAACCTCGATTATAGAGGATTGCAACGCAGCTGTTATTCCGCCGAGGTGCTGGTTAAACCAAGTATCAAAGCAGAACCTCGATTATAGAGGATTGCAACTTCTTCCGTGAATCGATGCGAATCGGTGAAAAGGACCGGTATCAAAGCAGAACCTCGATTATAGAGGATTGCAACCTGTTCAGTTTGCATCATTTTTTTATAGACTCTCATTGTATCAAAGCAGAACCTCGATTATAGAGGATTGCAACATGCTTTGTAATGTTCATCTGACCCACCACGCCGATTGTATCAAAGCAGAACCTCGATTATAGAGGATTGCAACAGCTTATAGTTTCGATGAGTTTGTTTCTTTATATCAGTATCAAAGCAGAACCTCGATTATAGAGGATTGCAACGATTACAGAATAAGGGACCTAGATAACCAATTTAAGGTATCAAAGCAGAACCTCGATTATAGAGGATTGCAACCAAAACAGTTATCTACTTCTCCTACTACTTCAAAAATGTATCAAAGCAGAACCTCGATTATAGAGGATTGCAACGCACTTGTTCAGCTTGTGCTATTCGTGCCTGTTCTTCGTATCAAAGCAGAACCTCGATTATAGAGGATTGCAACTTGATTCTTCGGCAATTTGTTGCCTTAATGCCATTTCGTATCAAAGCAGAACCTCGATTATAGAGGATTGCAACATAACTATTACATCTGCATCCAACCTACCAACTGTACCGTATCAAAGCAGAACCTCGATTATAGAGGATTGCAACACTAATTCCGCTTAATAATCCAGCAATTACTGTTCCGTATCAAAGCAGAACCTCGATTATAGAGGATTGCAACATTCAAAGACGTTACAATGCTGTTCGTAACCGCAAAGGTATCAAAGCAGAACCTCGATTATAGAGGATTGCAACGTAGCAAGAACCGGCTGGTATGAGTATTTAGGGGAGGAGTATTAAAGCGGAGTCTCGATTATAAAGGATTGCAACCGATCTTTAATCAATCTAGAACATCCTTTCTGAGAACGAGTATTAAAGCAGAACCTCAAATATAGAGGATTGAAAAAGCCAAATTAAAATAGGAAATTAAAAAATTTTCAAAAAGCCTCAAAAAAGGCTTATTTTTTTTGCCATTTTTGGAGATAACTAGAATAAAAGCTATAAAGGGGGAAGAGAAATGTTAAAAGAATTAATTGTTGATGATTATGGAATGAATCTCCATAAGGTAAGTGAACGATTAGTTTTAAAAAAACAAGGGAAAGTGGTGGAGGAACATGCCATTAAGGAATTGCAGGATTTAATAATTAGCAACAAATGTGGCATGATTTCAATTAGCCTTATACAAGAATTGATTGAAAACGGGACGCAGGTCCATTTTGTTGATTTTAAAGAAGAGCCATTTAGTACACTTTATACACCTGCACACCACGGGTCCGTTAAAGCCCGAAGGGAGCAGTTAAGAGGCTACCATGATGAGCGGGGGATTGAGCTTTCTAAAGAAATATTAACGGCTAAAGTTCAAAATCAGATTAATACGATCAAATATTTTTTAAAAAGTAGAAAAGAGCTTCCAATCGCTGATGATCTAAGAAGTCAAACGGAATATATGAAAATGTATATTCAAAGAATAAAAGAAGTGGAAGGGGTATCAATCGAAAATGTTAGAAGCCAAATCATTTCTTCTGAAGCACATGCAGCGAAGCATTATTGGAAGGCAGTAAAAATAATCTTGGCTGAAAAAGGAATAGAATTTCCTGGAAGGGCTTGGCATTTACAAGATCCGGTAAACATGATGTTGAACTATGGATATGCTATATTACGCTCGCGGGTAACATCTGCCATTATTCGTGCGGGACTTGAGACATACGCGGGTTTTTTCCATGTGGATCGATCTGGGCGTATTTCATTTGTATTAGATGTAATGGAAATCTTTCGACCATCTATTGTTGATCGTCCGATAATTTCCCTGATTACAAGGGGACATAAACCAGGAACAGAGGAGAAGGAAGATGGGTCCACTTTTCTTGATAATAAAACACTAAAATTACTTAGAGAGTATATTAATGAACGTCTTGAATCAAAAGAAGAATTTAAGGGCAATGACTATCACCTTCGTACTATTATTCAATTACAGGCGAGATCAATTGCTACCTTCTTTAGGGAAGGAAAAAAGTTCAAAGGATACATTTCGAGGTGGTAAATTATGAAAATTCTTTTAATCTATGATATTACCGAGGACAAACTTCGGACAAAAACCGCAAATATGTGCAAGGATTATGGCCTTTTTCGTGTACAGTATAGTGCGTTTTTTGGAGAAATTAGCAGGAATCTGCATGGAGAATTAACACGACGTATAAAACATTTGTTGAGAGAAAGTGAGAGGAGTAGTGTCATCATTTTTCCTTTAAGCCAAGATAGCCTTGAAAATGTTGTTAAAATTGATTTTAACTATTCTGATGAAGCAATCTAAGAAAGGTGAGAAATATGTCAATCAATATTACGGATATTAAACAGTTCATCTATTGTCCAAGGGTGGTTTATTATAATTATGTTGAGCCAGTACCTCGAAAAGTTACTTTTAAAATGGAGTATGCTAGAAGCCAGCATTATGAATTAAATCAGAAAGAAAAAAGAAGAACGCTGAAGAGGTATGACCTATTAGAGGGGAAAAGATATTACGGGCCGTCAGTTTCCTCGCAGTCTCTTAATTTAGTTGGAAAAATTGATATCCTTATAGATACAGAAAATAAAACTGGTCAACGGTATTTCCCAATTGAGTGTAAAGATACTGACGGAAAAATTTATAGTAATATTCTATATCAGCTGGCCGCTTATGCATTGTGTATTGAAGAAATGACGAATACACCGGTAAAAAAAGGATACATTTATATCATCCCTAAACAAAAAGCATATCCAATAGTGATTACCGACGAGCAAAAAATTTATGTTCGCAAAGTTACTTCAATGATAAAGAAAATTATTAATGAGGAGTATTTTCCAGAACCACGCTCTAAAAAGAGATGTTGGGATTGTGAATTCCAAAGATATTGTAACGATTGCGATTTGCCAAATTTAGCTCAAATAAAAGAGCAGGATAGGTTACTTATAAATAAACTTTTTAATAAAAGTTGAAATAAATACTGACCTGGGAACAGTTCATCCAATCTGATTCCTGGGTCTTTTTTTGTAATTCCTTGATTATTAACTAAATAAAATTGAACCGAACACTCCCAATATTAGTCCTTATACTAAATTCATGGTAAATTATCAGAGTAACATATTTTTAAAGAATGATAGTAAAAAGTATAGGGAAGGAAGCGCTTTTGCATTGGAATTACTTCTAATAGTTTTACCTGCATTTCTAATCTTTGGGACCGGCTTTATTGGGCAAAAGGTCCTTAAATTGAATATTAAAACGATATCAACAATGTCTCTTTATTTAATGTCACCATTTTTAACTTTTTCTACTTTTTATAAGAATCGATTAAATATCGAGTATTTTTATATGTTTCTTTTTACAATTCTACTTGTAATTTTGTTGATTGTTGTAACTTTTCTCGTTGGAAAAATTATTAAAGCAGATAAAACCGATTTGTCAGTCATGTTGTTGGGGAGTATTTTTCCAAATAGCGGGAATTATGGGGCGCCGGTTGCAATGTTCGCTTTTGGGGCGTTGGCTTTTGATTATGCGGTTATCATTATGGTTTTCCACTCCTTTATCATAAATTCAATTGGGATTTTCATTGCGGCGTTTGGAAGTGAAAAATCGACTACGGTGAAGGAAGCACTTCAGAGAGTTGTCAGGATGCCTGTTCTTTATGGGGCCTGTTTAGGGATGTTAATGCAGGTCTTACATATAAAATTGCCGTCAACGATTATTGATGGTGTTAGTTTAGTAGGGTCAGCCTCTATTCCAACTGTGATGTTACTTCTTGGTATGCAATTAGCGGAAATTAAACCACAAGTATTTGCAATGAGATATGTTAGTACAGTCACACTAATTCGTATGATTATTTCGCCTTTACTTGCTGCTGTGTTAGTTTCATTCATGCCTGTAAACGAAACTATTAAATATGTATATATTTTATTAGCCGCAATGCCGGTTGCGGCCAATACGACGATGCTGGCCATTCAATTTGATGTAAACCCCAATTTGGTTTCTTTTAATACTCTAGTAACGACGCTTATTAGTTTGTTTACAATTCCGTTCGCAATCTATTGTTTGAATAATTTTGCAAGTTTTTAGGGGGATGGGCCAGAGAACCCGACCCCTTGGTCCATTGGAGGCTCTTTTTTTATTTTTGACTAAACAAAAAAGCCGTATTATAGTGGATTAGGACAAATTTGATTTAGCATCATAGAACAAGGAGAATATTAAATGAGCAGTAATTCTGAAACAAATAAAAAATTGGTTGTTACTTCTTTGTTAATTGCTACGTTTTTAACAGCAATTGAAGGAACAATTGTAAGTACCGCCATGCCTAAAATTGTCGAAGATCTAGGTGGAAGTCATTTATATACGTGGGTCATTTCAATCTACTTATTGGCAACAGTAATAAGTACACCTATTTTCGGCAAATTAGCCGATTTATATGGGCGGAAAAAGATGTTTACCATTGGTGTCATCATTTTTTTAATTGGTTCCATGCTTTCGGGCTTTTCGCAAACGATGCATCAATTAGTCGTTTTTCGTTTAATTCAAGGCATTGGTGCAGGAGCATTAACGACGATCCCGTTCACAATTATTGGCGATGTTTTTTCGTTTGAGCTGCGTGCGAAAATACAAGGATTGATCAGTAGCGTCTGGGGGATTTCTGGAATCATTGGACCGCTTGCTGGTGGTTTCATTGTTGACCAAATCACTTGGCATTGGATTTTCTTTTTGAATCTTCCGTTCGGAATCCTTTCATTTATTCTTTTATCAGTTTCTTTGCACGAACAAGTGGAGAAGAAAAAACAAATTATTGATTATGCAGGTATTTTTACTTTTACCGTAAGTATGTCAAGCTTTTTGTATGCTTTAACTTTATTGAAACAAGAAAAACATATAACAACTGGTATTTTCGCCTTATTTATAATTGCTTTGGTTAGTGTTTGTCTATTTCTTTATATTGAAGCAAAAGGAAAAGAACCAATGCTGCCGCTTTCTTTATTTAAGATTCACTCTATTACGGTGGCCAATGTAGTTGGATTTTTGTTAGGTTTTATTCTGGTGGCCGTCACATTTTATATCCCGTTATGGGTGCAGGGAGTTACCAATTTAAATGCAACTCTATCAGGCATAACGCTTATGCCAATGTCAATAACATGGCCAATCGGAGCCTTTTTAACAGGTAAATGGCTTGGTAAAATGTCGATTGGACGTCTAGCTGTTATTGGCATTGCAATTAATGCAGCTGGCTGTTTTGGGTTAGTTTTCTTTCATGCAAATACAACTTTGCCATTCATGATGGTTGTTACAGCGATTCTTGGCTTTGGCTTTGGATTGGCATTGACAGTATTTACGGTTATCGTCCAATCTGCGGTTGATTGGAATTTGCGGGGTGCAGCTATTGGATCCAATAATCTTATGAGAAACTTGGGACAAGCAATTGGAATTGCCGTTTCCGGCTTGTGGTTAAGTGATGAATTAAAGGGATATGAATTGGAGTCAAGTTTGCACACGGTGTTTATTTTATTATTTATTTTGGCGTTGGTGGCCATTGCTATTGGTGGTGTGCTAATGGGGAAAAGAGAGAAAGAACTATCCTCAGAATAATTAATAAGGAGCATGGGCTAAACCTATGCTCCTTAAATGTTATTTAGCCTGCGCTTGTCTAACCAAAAACAATCCAAGTCCAACTAAAATAATAAAGATTCCAATCCCTTGTTGCAGTGAAACAATTTCTCCCAGTATGAAATAAGCAAGAATGCAAGTTCCAATTGTTTCACCAAGAATGCTCATCGAAATAACAGAACTGCTGATCCATTTTAACAACCAATTAAAAATGGTTTGGCCCAAAATAGTAGCAACAAATGCAAGTCCAAAAAATGCCCACCATGTATTGGTAGAATAATTAAAGAATGATTGTTGCTGTGTAAGTGCATAAATAGTAAGGAATACGGCACTGCTTCCATAGCCAATCACGGAATAAGGAACAAGGGATAAATCTTTACGAACAGATTGTCCGATTAAAAAATACCCGGAAATTACCCCGGCAGCAATAAACGCTAATATATCACCGAATAGGGCTTGACCACTTATTTGAAAATCACCCCACCCGATTATGAAGCTTCCGAAAATGGCTACTAAACATCCGAACAATGCAATCTTGGAATAACGCTCCTTATATAAAAAATATCCCCCAACGATGGTGAACAAAGGCTGTAAAGTAACAATAACCGTCGAGCTCGCCACAGACGTATAGCGTAATGATTCAAACCATAGTACATAATGAATGGATAAAAATAAACCAGACAAGATGCCTAATCTCCATTGTCTTTTGGACAAGCCCAACAGCTCTTGGCGAAGCTCTCTTTTGACTAGCAAAAAGGGCATAAGAATCGTAGTTGCAAAAAATAAACGATAAAAGGCGATAATGGCCGATGGCGCATCAGCAAGCTTAACGAAGATGGCTGAAGTTGATAGAGCAAAGACTCCAAAAAATAATGCTATGTAAGAGAAAATAGATCCTTTCATATATGTACACTCCATAAGAAAAACCCATTTACAATGCAGATATTTGTAAGTGGGTTTTTTATCATTTTATAAACATAAAAACTGTTTACGCAGTCTTTTTATTAACAAGTCCTTTTCCTTCTTTACGATTCTTTGCGTATTCAGCAGTTGCTGTAAACAGTACGTCAGAAGAGGAATTAAGTGCAGTCTCACATGAGTCTTGTAAGACACCGATGATGAAACCAACACCAACAACTTGCATTGCGATATCATTTGGAATTCCAAATAAACTACATGCTAACGGAATTAATAACAATGAACCTCCGGCAACACCTGAAGCACCTGCAGCTGAGATTGCTGATAAAACGGACAGGATTACCGCAGTAGCAAAATCAACTTGAATGCCTAGAGTATGAACGGCTGCAAGTGTTAGGACAGAAATCGTAACAGCTGCACCAGCCATATTGATAGTAGCTCCCAATGGGATGGAAACTGAATACGTATCTTTATCTAATTTAAGTTTTTCACATAAACTCATATTTACTGGAATGTTTGCAGCTGAACTACGTGTGAAGAATGCCATAATTCCACTTTCCCTTAAACATTGTAAAACAAGTGGAAATGGATTTTTACGAGTATTCATGTATACAATAATTGGATTCACTACTAGAGCTACAAAAAACATGCATCCGAGTAATACTAAAAGTAATTTTCCGTAATCAAGTAAAGCAGAAAGTCCGCTTGTAACAATAGCATCGAAGACAAGCCCCATGATTCCAAGTGGTGCCAAACTTATAACCCATTTAACTAATTGGGAGATGGCATCAGAAAAATTAGATAGCATGTCCTTTGTCGAATCAGAAGCATGCTTTAAAGCAATACCTAAAACAATAGCCCAAGTTAAAATGCCGATATAGTTAGCATTCAATAAAGCATTTACTGGATTGTCAACTATATTAAATAGCAATGATTTAAGTACCTCTACAATACCGCTAGGAGGGGTTACACCTTCTGCACCGGTAGTAAGAGTTAAACTAACAGGAAAAAGAAAGCTTGCAATAACTCCTGTAACCCCAGCAAGGAATGTCCCAATTGCATAAAGGCCAAGAATTGATTTCATATTTGTTTGCTGACCACTTTTATGTTTGGAAATGGCTGACATAACTAGGAATAAAACTAGTATTGGTGCCACTGCCTTTAATGCACCTACAAATAAGGAACCAAAAATTGTGATCCATTTTACTGCATCTGGAATCGTAATAGCTAGGATAATACCAATAATAATACCAATAAGAATTCGTTTTACTAGGCTGATTTGGTCCCACTTGCGAATTAAATCCTTCATTGACTTCCCTCCAAAAATAATTATTAGAAAATACAGGCATTTCACCGTGTGAAGACAAATGTTCACAAGAAATTTACACTTATTTTAACATGAATATTAGAAATTGTGAAACAAATTATTATATTGAAATATTTGTAAGTGCTATATTGATATATATAAAATCAAAATATAATTTCTTTGTTAAGTTACTTAAAAAGTCCAGATTATATACAGGTTATTGCTGTTATTTGTCGAAATAGTGTATGGGAGGGAGCATAGAATATGGTTAAGGTTAAAGCTGTAAAAATCGATGGTGAAGATATTCATATATTTAATAGCGCTATTTATATTCTGGAGTCTAGTTCAGGCTACACCTTAGACTTGGATATTATTGTTAGTGAAGTTGTCGTTAAAAAATATCGAAATGAAGAAAACTTAATTGTTGAAATAGAATTACAGGATGGCAGAATGATAACGTCTTATATGAACCTAAAAAGTCTGTCAGGTGGACTACCACAGCTAAATCTTTTCTGTGAGATAAGTGATGTCAGTGAATACATTGATTTTCAAATAGTAAATGAGAATGATTTATCATTTCCAAATATAGAGGAGGGAATAACATTAGAAGAAATAAGGAAATATGAAATGCCAAATGAAAAGGTTACTTTAAAATTAACTTTACCTATAGATCAAGTTGAATGGCTGAAAAAGCAGAAAAGTAAGGATGTAGCCGAAGTAATAAAAGAAGCTATTTACGATTATTGGGAAAAAAATAATAAAAATTAATAATTGGAAAATATTACTGATCGTGATATATTGTTATTGAACGGCGGTTAATAAAATCTTGATGAGGGATAAAAATGTCACCAAGAAAAGCAGTTGAACAAGAACTTACACGTGAAATCATAATGGATACAGCACGAGAATTGTTCATGAAAAATGGCTATGAACATGTGTCAATGAGGCAAATTTCAAAGGCCTTAGGCTATAGTCATGGGGCAATTTATTATCACTTTAAGAATAAAGCAGGCTTATTTTATGAGCTCGTGAAGGCAGATTTTTTCTTACTTGATCAGACGCTTGAAGACATTATGAATAAGCCATTAGATCCGGAAAGTAAGCTCAAGGAGGTTTTCTTAGGATTTATCGAATTCGGTCTGACACATCAAAGTCATTATGAAATTATGTTTCTTATAAAAGACGAAGAAGTGAGAAGTTGTCAGCAAGAGGAGCCAATTCTAAGTTATGAGAAATTTGCCAAAGCCGTATTCTCTTTATGCGGAAACCAAGTTACTTTAACTGAGATTTGGTCTATGTTTCTGTCCTTACACGGGTTTGTTTCCCATTATTGCAGAAGTGGCCAAACGTACAAAGATGTGCGTTCCTTAGCTGAAACACATGTGAATTTTATTTTAAGAGCGATGTTAAGGAAATAATTTTTTTTGAATTTTATTGACCAATGGTTAATTAATAGGGGGAAATTATATGAAAAAGGTATTAGTACTGGGAGCATCAGGCGGTATGGGATATTCAATTGTAAAGGAATTGGCGCAAAGAGGGATTAATGTAGTTGCTTTTGCCCGTGGAAAGGAAAAACTTCAAAAGCTTTTTCAGGATAATGCGAGGGTCACGATCAATTCCGGTGATGTTTTCGATTTGGAGAGTTTGAAGGAGGCTTCAGCCGGAGTAGATACGATTTTTCAAGCGATGAGTATACCGTATTCTGAGTGGGAGCAAGATTTGCACATTGTTATGAAAAATATCTTGGAAACAGCAAAACACGCGAATGCAAAGCTTGTTTTGGTAGATAACATCTATGCTTATGGAAAGAACCCGGGCCACTTAGTTACGGAGGATACTCCGAAAAAGCCTCATACGAAAAAAGGAAACATTCGCTTGCAGCTTGAGACAATGGTAAAACAATCGAATCTGCCTTTCTTAATTGCTCATTTTCCTGATTTTTATGGCCCGAATGCCACCAATACAATACTAAATTACACTTTGGAAGGCGTAATAAAAAACAAAAAAACATTATTTGTGGGGGATAAGAAAATTTCAAGGGAGTACATTTTTACTCCGGATGGAGCAAAAGCTTTAGTAGAGCTGGCATTCCTTGATTCAGCTTACGGGCAGCATTGGAATATACCAGGCAGTGGGGTCATTACTGGTGACGAAATCGTAGATATCTTGTGTGAACATACTGGCTATAGCAAAAAGGTAGGCACGGTATCAAAGGGGATGGTAAAGTTTCTAGGTTTATTTGATAAAAACATGAGAGAAGTTGTGGAAATGTTCTATTTGACGGAAGATCCGGTAGTTTTAGATGGTGGGAAGCTAGAGCGGGCGATTAAAAGTATTCCTAAAACACCTTATCAAGATGGAGTAAAACAAACGATAGATTATATGCTTCGTAGTTTAACCTAATATGAAAATTTTATATAACTTGTCATCACCTGTCTTTTTGCAAATGCATAGAATGTAAAAAGGTGGTGATGATATATGGAATTTACTGCTGTGAGCATGTCTAATTATATGATGATGGCTGTATTTGGACTAATGATTATTGATTTTCTCTTAGGATTTTTTAAATCTTTTTGGACGGGAACATTCAGTCCATCGATTGTTCTAAATTATTTAAAAGATATCGTATACTACGTTCTTCCATTAAATGTTCTTTGGTCAATGATGTCGATCGATCCTACAGGCTGGATCCTTTTAATTTTCTACTTTATAGGCGGTCTTGCTGTAATGATTAAGTATGCGATGGATATTAAAGGGAAAATATAAATAAATTCTTAAAAATTAAAGCCTTCCTTGCGAAGGTTTTTTTTTAGTAGTTTAATTTCAATATTTTAGGGTAAAAGCATAATTAGAGATATATTATGAATACTAATTTTATGTGAAATAAGAATAAAAGGAAGTTTAATGACTATGAGCCATGAAATAATTGAAGCTGGTTGGAATTTTGATAATAGTTATACGCGATTACCGAAGATGTTTTATAGCAGTCAAAGCCCTGATCCTGTTACCGCACCGGAGTTGGTCCTATTCAATTCTTCGTTGGCAACCTCACTAGGGTTGAACGATGCGGTGCTGAATAATAATGAAGGTGCTGCTGTGTTTGCAGGCAATAAGATTCCTGATGGAGCTTCGCCGCTTGCTCAAGCATATGCAGGCCATCAATTCGGTCATTTTACGATGCTAGGGGATGGCCGTGCTGTTTTGCTAGGTGAGCATTTAAGTCCCGAAGGTGAACGGTTTGATATTCAGCTTAAAGGCTCAGGTAGAACTCCTTATTCAAGAGGTGGCGATGGTCGGGCTGTACTAGGACCAATGCTTCGTGAATATATCATCAGTGAGGCGATGTATGCACTTGGAATACCGACTACTCGCAGTTTAGCAGTAGTGAAAACGGGTGAGTTAGTATTCCGGGAAACAGCTCTTCCTGGTGCCATTGTCACTCGTGTGGCGTCTAGTCATATTCGGGTAGGTACTTTTGAATTTGCAGCCAATTTCGGAACTGATGGGGATGTTAGAGCATTGGCGGATTATACATTGCAGAGACATTTTGGCGGTGCGACAGACTTTGAAAATGCTACTGAAACTGACTTGCGTAAGGGAATTGCTGCGGGCCGTTATCTTTTTCTGCTACAAGAGGTTATAAAACGGCAGGCAGAGCTGATTGCAAAATGGCAGTTAGTTGGCTTTATTCATGGAGTAATGAATACTGACAATATGGCTATAAGTGGTGAAACAATCGATTATGGCCCTTGTGCATTCATGGATACGTATGACCCTGCAACAGTTTTCAGTTCCATTGATAGGCAAGGACGTTATGCTTATGGAAATCAGCCGCCGATCGGGGGCTGGAACCTTGCCAGATTCGCCGAAACCCTGTTGCCATTATTGCATGAAGATGAGGAGCAGGCTGTTCAATTGGCCCAGGATGCAATATCAGAATTTCCAAAGCTGTTTCATAAGCATTGGTTATCCGGTATGAGAGCAAAGCTCGGCCTGTATAATGAAGAAGAACAGGATGAATCTCTAATTGAAGATTTACTTAGCTTGATGAAAAAGAATCGTGCGGACTTTACGAATACATTCCGTGCATTGACCTTAAATCGAATTGAAGATACAGGCCTCACTGAGGTTATTGGGTTTGAAAAGTGGTATGCGGAATGGGAGACAAGACGCAGCAGACAGTCACAATCAAGATTGGATTCGCAAAAGTTAATGCAACATAGCAATCCTGCTGTAATTCCACGTAATCATAGGGTTGAAGAGGCACTGGAAGCAGCGGTAAACGACGGTGACTACACTGTGATGCACCGACTTCTTGAAGTTCTATCTGATCCATATGCCTATTCGCCCGATCAGGACGAGTATTGTGAACTGCCAGTACCAACAACGGTACCATATCGAACTTTTTGTGGTACTTGATTAGTGTGGGTTGGGAGCGAGTGGGGCTTTGATTCCCGTTTACTGCTTATGGTACTTAGTTCGGGAATCAAAGAGAGTCAATAATCCGAAGAACCCGACCCTGTGTCCCACCAACCCGACTCTACTCCCAACCCTATTTAAAACCGAAATTGACTAGCAAGCTCAACTGGATTTGCACAAGTCATCGCCTCAGACATGATACAGACACCACTTGCTCCAGTTTTAGCAACCTCAGTAACATTATTCTTAGTGATGCCGCCAATCGAAAATACCGGAATCGCAACGGATCCGCATACTTCCTTTAGAAACTGGAGCCCTCTTGGAGGCACTCCTTTTTTACAATCAGTTGCAAAGATATGACCGGCAACTAGGTAGGTGGCACCTAATCTTTCAGCTTCTTTTGCCTCTTCGATTGAATGAACAGAGGCACCAACCCGAGAGAACACCACTAATTCATTTTGAAAACTTCTTAGGTTTTCCATGGAGAAATGGATATTCGGTATTTTTAGTTTTAAAGCAGCTTTTATATTCTGATTAATAATGAGTGGGACCCCATTTTTCTTACAGATTTTATTAACTACAAAAGCCAACGCTTCATATTCGATTTGAGTTAAGTCTTTTTCCCTTAGCATGATTCCATGTGGCTTGCCTTTAGCTATTTGAGCAATTCGTGTTAATAAATCATCCTTACAAAGCTTTCGATTTGTTACACAAATGAGCATGTTGGCTCTCCTTAAATCAAAATGCGCCTTGGCGTATTTGCGCCCAGATTTTTTCGAGCTTGCTCGAAAAACTACCTTTGAAAATCTGAGGCATCCGCCGGAGGCTTTAACTTTATTCAGTAGGAGCTTGAAACCTCTACTGAATTACATACTGGTTTGTGTTCATCCCGCCACTCATGGAAGTGAAGGACTTCTGCTGAATAAAGTTATACCCTAATATAATCCGTATAAACAGGCTGCAGCCCTTTATTAACAATCATTTCATGAACTTCCGTTACTGAACGTTCATCGGAAATTTCAAACTGTTCGTCACCTTTTTGTTCTTCATCGTGGCCACCAACACCAACACTTACACCGGCTGACATTTTTGTAGCAACCAAGCCGATTACATTGTCCCGAAAACCTGCACGTTCTCGAGTGGAAATCGTAATTCCGGCGTAAGGCATTAACAAACGATAAGCAAGCATGACCTGCAGTAACTGTTTTTCATGAACATCTTTAGAATTATTGTCCGCATTGTTTTTAAAAGGTCGTAAACGTGGGACAGAAAACCCTATCTCAGCATGCGGATATTTTTGCTGGATCAATGCTGCATGGAATCCAGCTGCAAAAGCATCCTTACGGAAATCATCGAGTCCAAGCAAAGCACCAAATGAAACGCCACGCATACCTCCTAATAATGCACGTTCTTGGGCATAAAAACGGTAAGGGAAAATTCGTTTTGACCCCCATAAATGGACCTCAGCATATTTATCCGGGTTGTACGTTTCTTGGTAGACTGAAACAAAGTCAGCACCACAGTTGTGCAGATAGGTATATTCTTCTACATTTAATGGATAAATTTCAATACCCACAGTTTTAAAATATTTTGTTGCTAATTGAATTGTTTCACCGATATACTCAACATCGGATTTATAACGAGATTCACCTGTTAACAAAAGAATTTCTTCAAGACCGGTCGCCGCAATCGCTTTTAGTTCACTTTCCGCGTCTTCCTTTGACAATGTAGCACGTTGAATTTTGTTCGTTGCTTTAAATCCACAATAAACACATTCATTTTCGCAATAATTCGCAATATATAAAGGTGTAAATAAGGAAATAGAATTTCCAAAGTGCTTTCTCGTTTCAAGCTTAGCCTTTCTTGCTATATCCTCCAAATAAGATAAGGCAACAGGAGAAAGAAGCGCTCCAAAATCATCAATGGAAAGATGGTCTTTATGTAGAGCAATTTCTACATCTCTACTAGAATATTGGCTATAATCATATTTTTCAACAGCCGATAACACCTTTTCCATCAAATCTGATTCTATGACATCCATACCATCAAGATACTCCATATGATCTATTCTGTTGAGCGCCATATTAATCCTCCAAAAATCCAGTCAAAGGACTTGATGCCTCTGCCTGAAAGTCTAATACACGTCCTAAGCCTGCAAGATAAGCGGATCGTCCTGCTTCAATTGCAAGTTTGAAAGCCTTCGCCATTAAAGCTACATCACCGGCAGTGGCAACAGCTGTGTTGCACATGATTGCGTCAACGCCCATTTCCATGGCCACACAAGCTTGTGATGGACGGCCAATACCGGCATCGACAATGATAGGGACGTTAATTTCATCAACTAAAATTTGAATAAAATTCTTGGTGGAAAGCCCCTTATTACTTCCGATTGGAGACCCAAGCGGCATGACAGCGGCTGCGCCGGCATCCACCAATGATCTTGCTACATACAAATCCGGATACATATAGGGCATTACAATAAATCCTTCTTTGGCAAGGATTTCGGTCGCTTTAATAGTTTCATAGTTATCAGGCAGTAAATACTTTGAATCATGGATAACCTCTAATTTAATAAAATCACCGCAGCCAAGCTCCCTTGCTAGACATGCGATACGAACGGCTTCTTCCGCATTTCTGGCACCAGAAGTGTTTGGAAGTAATGTAATATTTTCAGGGATATAATGAACAATATTTTCTTCTCCACCTGTATTAGCACGTCTTAGCGCAAGCGTTACTATTTCAGCCTCACCATATTCAATAACAGCCTTCATGAGGTCTAAAGAAAATTTTCCTGATCCTAAAATAAATCTTGATTGAAATTCATGTCCACCAATTACTAACTTATCAGTCATATTATTAAAATCCTCCTAAAATTCATTTGTTCTCATGCTGAGCCGGAGTTCCCGACCCTGTGTCCCACACCACCCCCGTGGCTCAACCCCCACCAACGAAGGTGACGACTTCTAGCGTATCTTCATTCGTAAGCAAAACTTCTTGATAGGTATCTTTGGGTACAATTTCTCCATTGCGTTCAACAACAATAATCCCTAAATTGAAGTTTTGCAGCATTAAAAAATCGTACAATGTCTGCTGTTTTTCTAATTCAATAAATGAGCCATTTACTTTCACTTCTTCCACCCTTTCTAAAAATCTGCATAAAAAAAGCACAAAATGGCCCTTACACCCTTTCGGTGGTGTACCCCATTTTGTGCTTCGTTTTTTTTTTTTTTTTTTTATAATTTAAAATATACAAAACATTCATAAGGAAGTCAAGAGAATGATATTTTATCAATAGCTTGCATTATTCAATTCCAAAGCTTTAGTTTGAGTATATGGAAAAAATTCTGTATCTGCATTTTGGATATGACCAATAATAAGATCGTTCACAATAAATGAAAATAATTCGGATAGTTTAAGATCGCCTGCCTGATAAGATTTTTTAAATTGAAATACTTTATCAAGTAATGTTTTATGAATTTCGGCATGTTTTTCATAATCAGGGTAGCCTGTTTCTACCAATATTTGTTCTTCATCATGAAAATGCTTAATTATACGGTCTAAAACTTTATCGACCGCTGGCATGATTTTACCTTTTTCTGACTCTGCAAGGAACAGATATAAAAGACTATTAGCACTTTCGACAAGCTCCCGATGTTGCTCATCAATCATATGGTTACCGCTTTCCCATTCCGCTTTCCACTTAATATTAACGGGTGCGTTGAGTAAGCGGTCTTGGTCTTCCGAACGATATACTCGGTTTCTTCCGCCCTCTTTAGCTCGATACATCGCTTTGTCTGAACGTTTGTACCAGCTATAATAGGATTCCAATTCCATTCTTTCCGCAACACCGAAACTAGCGGTTAAATGCCCAATAATCGGGTATTTATATTTTTCCAAGGTTTGACGAATCGTTTCCGCCACTGCAAGTGCTCGTTGAATGGAGCTTCCAGGCATGATAATAACAAATTCCTCTCCACCAAGCCTAACGAGGAAATCCGGGTCGCAAATTAAGCTATTTGCAAGATTGGCCGTTTCTTTTAGCACCTCATCCCCAACTGGATGCCCCCAAATGTCATTAACGCGCTTAAAATGATCCAAATCGAAAATAATCATCGAAAGAGGTTGATGATCCCGGTCCGCACGGGACATTTCTTTTTCAATCCACTGATCTAAAAAATGGCGATTATAAAGTCCGGTTAATTCATCTTTAATAGCAAGATCGTTTAGGATTTTATTTTTTTGCTCTAATTTTTTCGTAAGTTCTAATAGACTTCTATTATTCCTAAAGAGCTCCATTTCCAATTTTTGAGTTTCCTTGTTAAGTGCATATTCTGTCGTTACATCATGATAAATACACCCAATTATTTCGCGACATAATGGAAAAACAAGGACACGGATCCATTTTTGAATCGATTCACGATGTATATCGAATTGAGTAGATGTATAATTCACAACAGCATTTTGTAAGAGTTCTTTCCATTGCTCTTCGCCTTCCCAGCCTTCAGGGAAAACTTGATAGAATGTCTTATTAATAAGATCAGTTCCTTGAATTTTTAATAAATCTTCAAAAGCCTCATTTAATAATAAATATTCATAGTCATAAGGTATACCTTCATTATCAAATATAGCTCTATGACATGAATAGGCAATAGGAGATTTTTTAAAGAACTCTTGAAAACAGCGTTCCTTCATAAATTTTCCCTCATTCCATTCTTTTCCTTACCATTTAATTATAATAGATATTTTGTTTGCAAACCGCGAGTTTTGTAGCAACTTTTAGAAAAATACTGGAAAAATAATTTGAAATTTCGTTATACTAAATTCTATGGGGAAACGGACAACAAGGGGGACAACCGGCGTGAAGGGGCAGGCAAAATTAATTGCAGCAATGTTGATTTTCGGTAGTTTGGGTATTTTTGTGAAAAATATAAATCTATCATCGAGTGAAATTGCACTTTTTAGGGGTGCGATAGGGAGTATATTTTTAATTTGTGCTAGTTTTTTGGTAAAACAAAAGCTTTCTTTTAAAGCAATTAAAAGGAATGGTATTCTTTTAATTTTATCTGGAGCAGCGATTGGCTTTAATTGGATTTTTTTGTTTGAGGCCTATCGTTTTACCACGATATCAAATGCAACGATCAGCTATTATTTTGCACCTGTATTTGTTATGGCGCTTGCACCTATGATTTTAAAAGAAAAACTGACCGCGAGTAAGGTAAGCAGCATTATTGTGGCGATGATCGGTTTATTTTTAGTTGTTAATAATGGAGCAGGCAGTGCAAGCGGTTCCTATAATCATACAGTTGGAATATTATATGGACTTTCGGCGGCTGCTTTATATGCGAGCGTTATTTTAATGAATAAATTTATTAAAAAATTATCGGGCTTTGAGACGACGTTAATTCAATTAATGCTGGCATCACTCGTGCTGGCACCTTATGTGTATTGGCAAGAGGGCATCACTTATGTAACAGAGCTTGGCCTTCAGTCTATTGTTTTCATTTTGATTCTTGGAATTGTCCATACAGGCTTTGCTTATTATTTGTATTTTGGTTCCATTAAAGAACTTAAAGGGCATACGATTGCCATTTTAAGTTATATTGATCCGATTTCCGCTGTGATCTTTGCTGCGATATTTTTCAGCGAAAGTATGAGTTTCTTGCAAATGATCGGTGGTGCACTCGTTTTAGGTTCTACTTTTTTTGGCGGAATGGGAACGTCAAAAAAACGTAAAAGAGTAAGAGGAGACGAAAAACAGTCTAAGCAGCGGGGCGAATGAAAAGCCCCGTTAAGCATAAAATATTCCCAACTAACTATGTTGGAGATGTGAATGATGGCATTAACTCAAAAATATATTGACCTCTGTGGTGTTAAAATTTATTGTGAATATTCCTTCGTTGAGAATCGGCCTCCACTTCTCCTCATCCATGGAGTTGCCGCCACTATGTATACATTCAATTCCTTAATTCCACTATTAAAAGACCATTTCTCAATCATTGCTATAGATCTGCCTGGGTTTGGACGGAGTGAAAAATCGTCATTATTCATATATTCATTTCAAAACTATGCCAAAGTAGTCGCAGCTTGTATCGATTATTTTAAATTAGAAAATGTAAATATCATAGGACACTCAATGGGTGGACAAATTGCTTTATATGCGACGAAAATGGTTCCGGAAAGAATTAACAAACTGGTGTTAGTATCAAGCTCCGGTTATTTAAAAAGGGCAAACAAAGCAATCATTTTTTGCACGTATCTTCCTTTTTTCGGGCATTATGTAAAACACCAAGTACATAAACAAGAGGTAAAAGACGTTTTGAAAAATGTCTTTTATGATCCTTCGCTTATTACCGAAAATCACATTAGAGAATTTGGCAAGCCATTGGAGGAAAAGGGTTTTTACACTTCATTAATGAGGTTATTACGATATCGTGAAGGGGATTTAAACAGTAAGGACCTGAAAACAATCGAAAATCCGACATTATTACTTTGGGGGAAAGAGGATCGGGTTGTGTCCTACCGTATTGGTCAAAGATTGGCAGATGATCTTCCGAATGCGAAGCTGATCACATACGAAAAAGCAGGTCATTTGCTAACTGAAGAACGTCCCGAAGAGGTTTTTAAAGAAATAGTAACCTTTATTTTATAGAAAATTCTGAAAATGTTAAAAACATAATAATTCTGCTAAAATGAGAAAAGTGTATTTATCCTTATAAAAAACTTAGAAGGGTGAACAAGCCTTGAAAACATTCAAAAAAGTATATGTGGAAATTACGAGCGTATGTAATTTAGCTTGTAGTTTTTGCCCACCTACGGAACGGCTTGCAAATTTTATCAAATTAGATAAATTTAATAATATATTAGACCAGATTAAACCGCATACATCTTATATTTACCTTCATGTAAAAGGGGAGCCTCTCCTTCATCCAAGGATTGACGAATTGCTGGAGGCTGCTTATACCAAGGGATTTAAGGTGAATATTACGACGAATGGAACTTTAATTGCTAAAAATAGGGAAAAACTATTAGGGAAGCCGGCATTGCGCCAGATGAATTTCTCCCTCCACAGTTTTGATGGAAATGAAGGGGCTTTGAACCGGGAACAATACTTGTCTCAGATTCTTTCTTTTACTCGTGAAGCAGCTGAGAGTGGTGTTCTAATTTCATTTCGTTTATGGAACCTGCAACGGGAAAATGCAACAAGTGCGGAAAAGAGAAGGAATCGTGAGACCCTCGAAATGATCGAAAAAGAATTTAATCTTGATTTTAAAATTGAAGAAAAAGTTATGCCTGGCAACGGAGTCAAAATTGCTGATCGAATCTATCTCAACCAGGATTATGAATTTGAATGGCCGAGTTTACAGGCCCCGGAAGATGATGGAAAAGGATTCTGCCATGCCCTAAGAACCCAAGCGGCTATACTTGTTGATGGAACTGTTGTCCCTTGTTGTCTTGACGGTGAAGGCGTAATTAAATTAGGTAATATTAATCAAACACCTTTCTCCGATATTGTCGAAGGTGAGCGAGCTAATAATCTATACGATGGCTTTTCAAGAAGAGAAGCTGTGGAAGAAATGTGCAGGAAATGTGGTTACAGAAAGCGGTTTGGGGTATAAAGGGAGAGTGGAATTTATGATAGAAAAAAAAATAACGGTTGAAGACATAGTTCGAAGGTTTTCACTTACAGTGTTAGCTGGTGAAGAACATTTACAGAATACAATAACACAACAACGAGTACATCGGCCTGGTTTGGAATTTGTTGGACACTTTGACTTTTTTCCAAAAGAAAGAGTTCAAATTTTAGGAAAAAAAGAAATAAACTATTTGCATAAGCTAAGTAAAGAGGAACGTATTATCCGAATTGGGAATATTGTTAGCTATCATCCGCCTTGTTTTATTGTGCCTTCTGGTGAAGAGGGACTTACGTATTTAAAACATCATTGTATTAAAGCGGGAATTCCCTTATTAATTACAAAAAAACGTGAAGTAACCTCGGAATTCATTTTGAAGATAGATGCATATTTGGTAAAGGCATTGGCACCCGAAATGACTGTGCATGGAGTATGTATGAATGTGTTTGGAATTGGGATTCTACTTCGAGGCAACTCAGGGGTTGGAAAAAGTGAGACAGCACACACATTAATCGGCAGGGGACACCGACTTGTGGCTGACGATGTTGTTGTTTTAAAAAAGCTTAGTTCACAAACAATTCTCGGTACTCATGATGAGAAGACGAAAGAATTCTTGGCCCTTCGTAGTTTAGGATTATTAAATGTAGTTCGTATGTACGGACGAACAGCTTTTCAAGATGAAACAAGAATTGCACTTGATATTAATCTGACAAAATGGCAGAAAGACGATCTGAATAATGATTTGGAACAGGAGCCCGAATATGTAGACTACATGGGTGTTAAAATTCCTTCATTAGAAATTCAGCTACAACCCGGTCGCGATGTGGCAGGATTAATTGAGGCCGCCGCAAATAATTGGTATTTAAGGCAGCAGGGCTATAGTGCTGCAGAGGAATTTCTAAGTCGGCTTGAGCCAGAATTTGGCCGAATCGAGAAAAGATAAAAAGGAAAGGGCAAAAGTTGTCACTTAAGCCCTTTCCTTTTTATTAATTATAATTATCCATACAATTTTCACAAAAAGTTAATGAAATGGATATATTTTTGCAATTTGACTTTGATTAGTTATGATAGCTTATTTTATATGAGAAAAATTTTTTCGAATAGATTAACGGAAATATCTAGCTAATCAGAGGAGCAATTTATTATGGAACAAGGACTTTTTCAAAACCAGAGGTTACAACTTGTTATTACAAACAAGATGGAACAACAGCTTTCACTATTGCATATGCCCATGGTTGAGTTGGAGAGGTTTTTAATGGACCAGGCTCTGGAAAACCCATTAATAGATATGGAGTCTTTTGACAACAACCATCTTATTTTAAAAAAACATCAAAATGATAAAAATAGTGAAAAAGATTGGTTAAATAATATTGAGCAACCGAGAAATTTATATGATTTTTTATTGGAACAACTAAGTTTTTTAACACTTAAACCTAAAGAACAAGAAATAATGGAATACTTAATTTTTCTAGTCGATGAAAATGGATATTTTCAAGGAGATTTACAGGATGTTAGCAAGCACTTTGCAGTACCTGTTGATTTGGTAGAACAAGCCCTTTATCGCTTACAAACTTTTGAGCCAATTGGTGTAGGTGCCCGTACATTACAGGAATGTATTTTGCTTCAAATAAGAGATGTTAGCAATCATAATGAACTGGCTGAATTAGTAGTTGCTCATTATTTCGAATTATTAGTTGAAAGAAAGTGGAGAGAAATTAGTAATAAAATGGGGGTGGATATTACAGAAATTCAAAACGTATTTGATTTATTAAAAAATCTAAATCCTAGGCCAGCCAGTTCTTATCAAAATGATTATCCTCAACTCATAAAACCAGAATTAATCATAAGCGAAGATAGGCAAGGATTTATTGTTAAGATAAATAACGCTCTCTATCCAAAGTTGTCATGCGACTCCTACTATAATGAACGAATGGATCAACTCTCAAAGTATGACCAGTCAAATTATTTAACTGAGAAGTATGAGCACTTAAATTGGCTGAAGAAATCAATTGAAAAACGGAAGACAACTTTAGTACGTGTAATGCAAGCAATTATAGATAAACAAAATGACTTTTTTCAAAAAGGTACTTCCTATTTAAAACCATTAACCATTAAAGAAATTGCGGAATTGGTTGAACTACATGAATCAACTGTAAGTCGAGCTGTTAACGGTAAATATGTGCAGACACCACATGGTCTTTTCGAATTAAAATACTTTTTTACATCAAGTATAAGTACAAATGGAAATGACGAAATATCCTCGGAGATTGTTAAGGATTTGATAGTTGAAATAGTTAAAAATGAAAATAAGAGCAAGCCATTATCAGATCAAAAAATTTTAGATATATTATCTGCCAATGAAGGACTTACTCTTACTCGTAGAACGGTAACTAAATATCGTGAACAACTAGGCGTTCCTTCATCATCTAAACGTAAGCGATATTGACTTTAAACATGTGAAAAAACTCACAATGTTAAGCAGGTAGCTATGCTTAGCAGTGAACTAATACATTATTTGTTTCTTAAGAATATTAGACGGAGGCAAGGGAAACATCCTTTGCTTCCTTTTTTTGTTATTAAAACGGCTTTGTTCACAAAACCTTCACCTATATTTAAAAGTCTAAAACTCCTATAAACTTATTTTCTACTTCAATTTGGAAAGAAAGTTCTACTTTTTGTTAAAAATTTTTTACATATTATCTAACCCATACAATACCAACAGACTTGTACGTCAAAAAAATTTAACATGTAAAAATATTTTTCGAAAAGGTACAACATAGATTTTTGTTTGTGTCATCTTTTGTGAAATAAATCACAAAGTATGTTTAGTTTCAGGTGAAAAATTTTATTTTTATTAAGAGACTGACGAAAAAGTTGGAACAGTTATTGCTTATATAATTTAGTGAAAGAAAAACCATGGTTTCACTTAATTAAAGATTTCATTTTTTATATGGGAGGTGAGAGAGCAGTCAATATTATGCTCAACCGATTGAGTAATTAGAATTTATTCACGAGCCAGGAATAGATAAAAGGATAATGAGGAGGAAATCAAATGAAAAAGAAAATGAAGATTGATCATATTATCTTCTGGCCACCATTACTATTTATTTCCATTATTTGTGGATTAATCATTAAAAATCCGGACAAAGCAAATGAAATATCAAATGCTGCCTTGGCTTGGACAACAGACAAACTCGGTTGGTCATTTGAATGGTACGTAATTATTCTTTTCCTTATTGCTATGTACTTTATCTTTGGTAAGTACAAGGATAAAAGATTTGGAGATGGCGAACCGGAATTTAAGACTAGTACATGGTTAGGAATGATCTTCACTTCAACTTCAAGCGCGGCCCTTTTATATTGGGCAACAATTGAATGGTATTATTACATGCAAGCTCCTCCTTTTGGCGCAGAACCATTTTCTACTGAAGCTGCACAATGGGCTTCTGCATATGGTATGTACCATTGGGGACTAATTCCATCTGCTATGTATGTGGTAATCGGAACAGCAATTGGTTATAACTTCTTTGTTAAGAAAAGGAATGTTGTGAAGCCGAGTAGTGTGTGCGGCTTATTAGGAAAACAAAAGGATGGATTTACAGGGAAAGTAATTGACATCCTTTACATTATCGGAATGGTTGCCGGAGTAGGTACATCATTAGGTTTAGGTACACCGCTTGTTGCAGAACTAATTTCTAAGATATTTGGAATTCCACATACGCTGTCAATGGATGGATGGATTCTAATCGCTTGGATCGCTTTATTTACAACTAGCATTTATTTTGGATTACAGAAAGGGATTAAAATCCTTAGCGATATAAGAGTGTATTTAGCTTTTGGTGTTATTATTTTTGTCGCAGTGTTTGGTCCAACATCATTTATTTTAAATGGTTTTACAGATGCGCTTGGAACAATGCTGCAAAATATTACTAGAATGACATTCTATACAGACCCATATGGTAAGTCTGGTTTCCCACAAGGATGGACGATTTTCTATTGGGCTTGGTTCTTAAACTGCGTTGTTACTTATTCTATTTATCTAGTAAAAATTTCAAAAGGGAGAACGGTTCGCGAATTCTCATTAGGAGTATTAGGCGCAATTGTTCTAGGAGAAATGGTTTTCTTCGGTGTGTTTACAAACTATGGAATGTTCGCCCATTACGAAGGACTAGTAGATATCGGCACGATAATGGAAACAGCTGGTCCGGCTGCCGCTATTGTCGGAATATATAACACGTTGCCATTAGCAAAAATTGTACTCCCAGTATTTCTTGTTTACGCTTTTATTTCTACAGCGACATTCATTAATGGTGTTGCCTATACATTGGCGATGGTAACGACTAAAGAAATCACAGAGGATGATGAACCATCAAGAGTAAATCGGATCGCATGGTCATTACTACTGGGTGTACTTGCGATTTCACTGCTGATGCTAGGGGGACTTAAACCTTTGCAAACAGCCTCGGTTTTAGGCGGCTTGCCAATGATGATTGTTTGTATCATTATCCCGCTTTCATTCTTTAAAGAGGTTCAAAAAACGGGTTGGAAAAACAGTAAAAAAACTAAAAATGATGATGAAAAGAGAGCTGGATAATCAGTAGATACATTACCTAAATTCTATAAATATAATGGAGGGGTTTCATAATGGATTTTAGACTTACAGATGAACAGGAATTAATCGTTGCAGGGATTCGTGAATTAATGGGAAGAGAGAACTGGGAAAGTTACTTTCTTGAGTGTGACGAAAAAAGTGAGTATCCAGAAAGATGGGTTAAGGAGCTTGCTGATTTAGGAATTGATAGTCTTTTATTACCGGAGGAACATGGTGGTTTTGATGCAGGTCTTGTAACATTAACAGCTGTTTGGGAAGAACTAGGCAGATTAGGTGGACCAACATACGTTTTATATCAGCTTCCTGGCTTTAATACGGTTCTTCGGGAAGGAACTGAAGAGCAAATTGAAAAAATCATGGCCCTGCGCGGCACAGGAAAACAAATGTGGAATTCAGCGATTACTGAGCCAGGAGCAGGTTCAGATGTTGGTAGCCTGCAGACAACGTACACTCGCAAAAATGGAAAAGTCTATTTAAACGGCCAAAAAATCTACATTACAAGTGGTGCAGGTGCTCCTTATTTAGTAGTAATGGCGAGAGATTCTGACAATTACTCTACTTTTTCGGAATGGTTTGTTGATATGACAAAACCAGGCATTAAAATTGAGAAACTTCCAAAATTAGGGTTGCGCATGGATAGTTGCTGTTCAATCTATTTCGATAACGTTGAATTAGAAGAAAAAGATATGTTTGGAAAAGAAGGAAACGGCTTTAACCGTGTGAAGGAAGAGTTCGACTTTGAACGTTTCCTAGTTGGCTGTACGAATTATGCTACTGCACTATGCGCACTAGAGGATGCAGCTAAATATGCCAACCAAAGAAAGCAATTTGGTGAGGCAATTGGGCGATTCCAATTAATTCAAGAGAAGTTTTGCCGTATGGCGATCAAAGTTAAGAATATGCGCAACATGTTATATGAAACTGCTTGGAAGATTGATAATGGTTTAGCAGATTCCGGAGATGCTGCGATGTGTAAATATTACTGTGCAAATGCTGCTTTTGAAGTGGTAGATGACGCTATGCAGGTTTTAGGCGGAGTAGGTATCGCTGGTGAACACCGTATTACCAGATTCTGGCGTGACCTTCGTGTCGATAGAGTTTCTGGTGGATCAGACGAAATGCAAATTCTTACTGCCGGCAGAGCAGTACTAAAAAAATATCGCTAATCACATATAGTAAGAAACTTATAGGTTAATAGATATTGGACCTGGTGAAAGGAGTAATGTTGATGTCAACCGCAACAAGCAAGCCGGCATTTGGAAACTTACATGGTTTAAAAGTGGTTTATTCCGCAGTAGAAATAGCAGGACCTGAGGCTGCACAATTAATGGCCGAATGGGGGGCAGATGTTACTTGGATTGAAAATACATTTAATGGCGATTCAATGAGAGACACAACCTATGTGAAAGAACTCGAACGCCGCAATCAGCGGAGCTTATCGTTGGATATCTTCTCGGAAGAAGGAAGAGAAGTATTTCTAAAACTAATTGAAACAGCAGATATATTTATTGAATCAAGCAAGGGACCAGCGTTTGCAAGGCGTGGCATTACAGATGAATTGCTATGGGAACATAATAACTCCTTAGTCATTGTGCATGTTTCCGGCTATGGTCAGTATGGCGACATGGAAAGAGTAAACAGGGCGGCTTATGACCAAACAGCTCAAGCGTTTAGCGGCTATCTAAGTCAAAACGGATCTCCAGAGCAGCCGATGATTGCTTCACCTTATACTGGTGATTATTTTACCTCACAAATGGTCGTGGGTTCGGCACTTGCAGCCCTTTACAAAGCACAGAAAACCGGAGTTGGCGAGAGCATTGATATTGCCATGTATGAAGTGATGCTTCGCATGGGTGCTTATTACATGATGGATTACCTTAATGCAGGAATTCTCTATCCACGTGCAGGTGCCAAACACCAAAACTTATGTGGAATCGGAGTGTACAAGTGTAAAGATGGTTTCTTAAGCTTATGCCTATATGGTGCAAAGCAGAATAAGGCGATCCTTGAAAGAATTGGACTTGGTTATTTATGGGGAACGGATGAATACCCGGAAGGTACAACAGCACTTTGGTTGGATGGTCCTAAGGCGGAGCTTATCGAACAAAAAATAGAAGAATACTTGTTAAGTATGCCGGTTGACGAGGTAGAAAAGGATTTCTCAGATTGTAAGATTGCAGCAAATAAAATGATGACGTTTGAAGAGTTGCCAAATCATCCGCATTTTATCGCTCGTGAAGCATTCGTGGAATGGGAAACAATTGACGGCAAAAAATGCAAAGGTCCTAATATATTCCCTAAGTTCAAAAATAATCCGGGGCAAATTTGGCGGGGTATGCCAACCCTTGGAATGGATACAGAAAGTATCTTAACTGAAATAGGTTATTCATGTGAAAAGATTCACGAACTAGCTGAAAAGGGCATTATTAAAAAATCCTAATACCCAAATTGATGGATGGGAGGAGCATATCCTCTCGTCCAGTGAAAAATGATCTATATTAAATCAAACAAAATTATTAAGAAGGTGTTAATAGATGAGAGTAATTGCATGTTGTAAAGCGGTACCTGAGGAACAAGATATTGTGATTTCGAAAGATAGACAAGTTTCCTTTGAAAAAGCGGAATGGAAGTTTGGATCCTATGATCTCAACGGCGTTGAAGCAGGAAAACAAATTGTTGAGGCTGCAGGAGGTCAATTATCTGGTTTGTGTGCTGGAGGAAAAATCCTTGAAAATGCAAAACTGAAAAAAGATATTCTATCTAGAGGTTTGGATGACTTATATATTGTGACCGATGAAGCATTGGTACAAGCTGATACCTATCAATCTGCAAAAATATTAGAAACAGCTATTAAAAAAATGGGTGACTTTGATCTTGTCTTATGCGGTGCAGGATCCTCTGACTTTTATGCACAGCAAGTCGGTAATCAATTAGGTGAATTGCTAGGTGTTCCGGTAGTTAATGCCGTGAATAAGATTACACCTGATGGGGATAAAGTCATTGTAGAACGTGCGCTAGAAAATGAGATTCAAGTTCTAGAGATAACATTACCTGCGGTATTATCTGTTACATCTGAAATTAATGTCCCCCGTATTGCGGGAATGAAAGACATTATTGCAGCAAATAAGAAACCTGTAACGACATACACATTAGCTGATATTGAGGCAACAGATTATCAACCTTCAAGTATAGTAGTTAGTACACTCGCACCTGAACAGGTGGAGCGCCGTTTAAATATATTTGAAGGCGAATCAGAAGATGTTGTCGATGCATTTGTAAAATTAATTAGTGCTGAATTGAAGTAATTTGATAAAAAGAGGTGGAGATATCATGGCAGTAAAAAAAGTATGGATAATAACTGACGATCAAAATACTATTGGGGAATTATGCGGTGGCGGACGTAAGCTTGGTGAGCATGTAACGGCTGTTTTATTTGGGGGCCAAGCCCAAGCAGAAGAAGCAAGCTTTCTAGGAGCGGACCAAGTCTATTTATTTGAACAAAATGGGAATGCCATAATGGAAGCAAATTCACAACCTATAGCGGAATTGCTTCGTGAAGAAAAGCCCAACCTTGTGATGGTTTATTCCTCTACAAGAGGAAAGCTCCTTGCTGGAAAAATTGCTTCACAACTAGGTACTAGCACTCTATCAAATATTTCTGAGTTTGCCGCAGAAGATGGCAGCATCGTTGTCAAACATCTGGTTTACGGTGGAGCAGCAATTAGAACGGAAAAAGCATTATCTGAAACAGTGATCGTAACAACAGGAACAGGTGTATTTGAAGCAATACCAAAAGACGAATCAAGGCAAGTGAATGTGATTAAGCTTGAGGCTAAAGCTGAGCAGTCTGGAATTCGTGTTCTTGAAACTCGTCCAAAACAAGGAGAAGTCGTTAATTTAAGTGCTGCAAAACGAGTTGTTGGTGTCGGAAGAGGGTTTGCATCTAAAGATGACATAAAAATGGCGGAGGAACTTGCTTCTTTAGTAGGGGCTGAAATGGCATGTAGCCGTCCAATTGCGGAAGGCGAGAAGTGGATGAGCAAGGAGCGCTATATCGGTGTATCAGGTGTAGTACTTAAGCCAGATATCTATCTTTCTATCGGTATATCAGGTCAAATTCAGCACATGGTTGGGGTTAATCAGGCAAAAACATTAGTGGCTATTAATAAGGATAAAAATGCGCCAGTTTTCAAACAGGTTGATATTGGTCTTGTTGCTGATATTTATAAAGTACTACCACAGATTATTGAAAAACTTAAAGCCTAGTGAGTTTTCTAGGCTTTACCAAAATTTTCATAGAGAGGTGAGAAGCGTTGAGCGAGAACGGATTTGACGCCATTATTGTTGGGGGAGGTCTTGCTGGTTCAACTGCAGCTTATGTTTTGGCGCAGGAGGGCCTTGAGGTTTTACTCATTGAAAGAGGGAATTACGGTGGTTCCAAAAATATGACTGGTGGGCGTCTCTACGCTCACAGTTTAGAAAAAATAATTCCTAGCTTTGCCGAAGAAGCACCAGTAGAGAGAAGGGTTGTAAAAGAACGTATTTGCATGATGACGGAACAAGATGCAGTAACAATGGATTATCATTCCCCGCGCCTTGCTAAAAATGGGAGTGATTCCTATGTCGTGATGCGTGGTGAGTTTGACCGCTGGCTTTTTGAAAAGGCGGAAGAAGCAGGTGCCGTTACTGCTGCTGGAATAAGGGTAGACGAATTAATTATAGAAAATAATCGTGTCACTGGTGTAATTTGCGGTGGGGAGGAAATGAAAGCTGATGTTGTGATTTTAGCAGACGGTGTCAACTCCCTTCTAGCGGAAAAAGCTGGATTGAGAGAAAGAGTCAAGCCATCCCAGGTGGCTGTTGGCGTCAAGGAAGTCTATGGTCTGCCAAAAGAGGTGATTGAAGACCGCTTTGGATTAACTGGCAATGAAGGTGCAGCCTGTTTGTTTGCCGGTTCCCCAAGCAACGGACTTGTCGGTGGGGGCTTCCTGTACACGAATAAGGAAAGTATCTCCATTGGTTTAGTTTTAGGTCTTGAGCATATCGGCGAAAGTGACAAAACAATAGACGAAATGCTAACTGCATTTACGAGTCATCCTGAAGTTGCCCCTTTAATTAAGGATGGCAAGCTTCTTGAAAGAAGCGGTCACGTCGTTCCTGAAGCAGGATTATCTATGGTATCAACATTATATGGTGATGGCTTCCTCATTTGCGGTGATGCTGCGGGATTTTGTTTGAATATCGGCTATATGGTTAGAGGAATGGATTTAGCGATAACATCCGGAGAACTGGCAGCCAAGGCGGTTCTTGAAGCGAAGAAAAGGGGCAACTTTAGTGCATCGACTCTCAAAAGCTACAAAACAATGCTTGATCAAAGCTTTATTATGAATGACCTAGATGTATATAAAAACTTCCCAGGATTTATGGAAAATCCACGCATTTTCAATCAATATCCAGCTATGTTAGCAGATATTATGGCAGATATGTTTGTAATAGACGGAAAGCCTGCTGTTCCATTACGCAAAAAAGCGATGAAGCACTTAAAAGCCGTTGGTCTTATGAATCTAGCGAAAGATGGTCTTAAGGGGGTTAAATCCGTATGAGTGTATCTATTGAAGAAAAATTAGGTGTGAATAAGTATTTTGTTGATGAGGGAAATGCTCATATTGAGATTGACCCTAATTACCCAGATATGAAGGAGAAAATGAAGCTCGTCAATGCCTGTCCAGGTGGGCTGTACAAGCTCAATGAAAATGGCAGCCTGTCTTTTGATTACGCGGGCTGTCTCGAATGCGGTACATGCAGGATTCTGTGCTTAGGTACAATTATCAAGAAATGGGAGTTTCCTGAGGGAACAATGGGAGTAGAATTTCGCCACGGATAATTTACAACAAGGAACGATGCTTAGCAAATCTAACAGGTGTAAGATCTGAGTTATGTTAAGAGGTGGAAGAAATGGCAGATATAGTGGGGAACAAGACTATACGAGATATCTGGGATGAGATGGTCTGGATTAACGGTGAAAAAACGGTCTTGATCTTTCATGGCTGCGATGATAAGATACAGGAATTTTCTTATCAACATTTTAACGAAGAGATCAATAAGACGGCCAATCTTTTCCTTGATTTAGGAATCCAAAAAGGGGATAAGGTTGCAATTCAGCTTTATAATTGCCCGGAGTTTTTAATGTCTTGGTTTGGACTCGCAAAAATTGGAGCTATCATGGTTCCTTTAAATACACAATTAACCCAAGAGGAATGTGAATATATCATTAAAAAATGTGGAGGTGTTGTTGCTGCCGTTATTGAAGAAGAGTTTTTGCCTTATTATCATACCAATGGACAAATTCCCGATAATGGCATCAAACATTTACTACTTGCCCGAAGTAAAGACCATACTCCCGGTACGATCAACTTTTGGGAAAATAAAGAAGCACAACCCGTTAAATTAAAGGAAAACAGACCGTTAACGAGTGATGATGTTGCGGAAATCTTGTTTACATCAGGTACTACCTCCATGCCAAAGGGGGTTGTTATCACACATGCCAATATGATTTTTGCAGGTATTTTCACTGCTTGGCAGCTTTCATTAAGGAACGATGATCGGTTTTTAACGATCATGCCAGCATTTCATGTTGATTTTCAACTCAACACGATGATGCCGATCTTAATTGCCGGTGGAACATTAATTTCAGTTGCTAAATATAGTGCAAGAAGGTTTTGGAAGCAGATCTTTAGTTATCAAGCAACGATAACCGAATGTATACCGATGATGATTCGAACAATGATGATGCAGCCACAACAGAAGTGGGAAAAAAACCATTGTCTTCGCGAAGTGTTTTTTTACCTTGCGCTTACAGAAAAGGAAAAGAATGAGTTTGAAGAGCGCTTTAATGTGAGACTTTTCAATTCTTACGGCTTAAGCGAATCTCTCGTAGGTGTAATCGGTGACTCTCCATGTGGGGAAAGACATTGGCCTTCAATAGGAAAGCCAGGATTAACGTATGAAGCGAAAATTATTGATGAGGAAGGCAATGAACTCCCTCCAAATACAATCGGAGAAATCTATATAAAAGGTGTACCCGGCAGAACACTCATGAAGGAATATCATAATGATCCGGAAGCAACAAGAAAGACATTAAGTCCTGATGGCTGGATGCATACAGGTGATAAGGGCTATGTAGATGAATCAGGCTGGTTTTACTTTGTTGACCGAAAAGTAAATATGATTAAACGATCTGGTGAAAATATCTCCACTACGGAAATTGAAAATGTTCTTATGACTCACCCGAAAATTGAAGAAGCTGCTGTAATCGGTGTACCTGATCCTATTCGTGATCAGGCGGTTAAAGCCTTTATTATTGTAAAAGATGGTGAAGTGCTCAATCAAGAAGAAATTTTAGAATATTGTAAGGGTCATATGGCAAAATTTAAAGTGCCTTCTTTTATAGAAATAAGGAAGTCCTTACCAAGAACCTGTACTTATAAAGTGCAAAAAAAATTACTTAAATAATCGAGAGGATGAGTAAAGTGGCTATTAAGATGGAAATGGTTGGACAAACATTTGGACCTTTTGAAAGAGAGTACAATTTCAGAGATTTAATTTTGTTTGCGCTAGGCTGCGGTGCTGGCATTGATGGAAAAACAGACTTGCAATATGTTTACGAAAAGGATTTAAAAATCCTTCCTATGTTTGCAGCAATGCCAATAGTAGATAGTGAAGTTACGAAAACAATTGATTATGGCTATAATTATGCAGGCTCTCTTCATTGGGGCTTTGATTTGCAATTTCACAAGCCGCTGACCAAATTATCGGGGAAATTAAGCACGTATGTACTACTAAAAGGGTTATATGATCGCGGCCCGGACAGAGGCTTATTAGCACAGCATATAGGAGAAACTTTTGATAAAACAGGTGAGAAGATCTTCACTAACGAAAGCTGGGATTGTTTAATTTATGATGGCGGATTCGGAGGTCCAAAACCACCAAAGGATATCGTTGAAATTCCAGATAGAGAACCTGATTTTGAAGTTGAGGAACGAATTCCTGAGAATCAAGCACTCATTTACAGATTGTCAGGAGATTATCATCCTCAGCATATCGATTGGGAATATGCCAAAGCAAATGGTCAAATGAAGCCCATTCTTCATGCTGTGAGTTTTGCAGGTGTGGCTTGTCGTCATTTTATTAATACATTTATTCCTGGGGAACCTGAAAGATTAACACGCTTTAAAACTCGTATTACTGCTTCTCTTCTTCCTGGTGCAACAATTAAGACGCAAATGTGGAAAATGGCGGACAATAAAATTCATTTCAGAGTAATTGATGCTTATACACAAGCTAAGCCATATTTGAACTTTGGCATTATTGAATGGAAATAATAACGTTAGCGGAATTTTGTAAGCAATGAAAATGTAAACGGGCTGCTGTGGTAGAAAGCAAAACAGGTTGATAGTGGTTAGGAAAAGGGAGATAAAAACTATGAAGACGAAAAAAACACTTGATGATTTTGAGTTAACGCCTTTTCTCAAGAAAATGATCCTTTTTGCTAGTGGCGGACCATTCTTGGACGGCTATGTTCTCGTTATTATAGGAGTCGCCCTTGCCCAACTGGGTCCAGAACTGCATTTAGATGCACATTGGAATGCATTAGTTGGTGCAGCGGCATTGGCGGGTATTTTTATCGGTACAGCCGTATTCGGTTATTTAACAGATATAGTTGGACGCCAAAAAATGTTTACCATCGATATCATTGCCATTGCGCTCATTTCTGTTGCAACCATGTTTGTAACCACTCCTTTGCAGCTCGTTATAATGAGGTTTTTAATCGGAATAGTGATTGGGGCAGATTATCCGATTGCCACTTCACTAGTAGCAGAATTTACGCCAAGGAAATACAGAGCTATTTCAATTGGCTTTATCGCGGCGGTTTGGTACATCGGTGCTACCGCTGCTGATGTTGTTGGTTATTATCTCATTGACGTTGAAGACGGTTGGCGCTTTATGCTTGGAAGTGCTTTTATTCCATGTGTGATCTTACTGATTGGTCGATGGGGCACGCCAGAGTCACCACGATGGCTGCTGAGCAAAGGGCGCACTGATGAGGCTAGGGCAATCGTTCATAGGTTATTTGGCGATGATATCGAATTGGAAAAAGAAGAAGTAAAAAAGACTCGCTATAGCAAGATTTTTGAAAAAGGCTATTTTAAGAGAATGTTGTTTGTTGGAACAATATGGGCTTGTCAGGTTGTTCCGATGTTTGGTTTATATACGTTTGGCCCGCAGATTATGAGTGCATTTGGATTCGGTGTTGGAAAACAGGTGATTTTAGGAGATATTGTGATCAGTATGTTTTTCTTAATCGGTTGCATACCTGCTATGTTCTGGCTGAATTCAATTGGACGCCGCCCCTTGCTTATTGGGAGCTTCGCCATCATGAGTATGGCATTAGCTGTTTTAGGGATCTTTCCCAATGCTAATATAGTGGTTGTCGTAGCTGCCTTTGCTATATACGCATTCTTTTCCGGCGGTCCTGGTATTCTGCAATGGCTTTATCCAAATGAACTTTTTCCAACAGAGATTAGGGCTTCGGCGGTAGGTGCTGCAATGGCTTTTAGTCGGATAGGAACAGTCTTATCCACTTATACATTACCTATTTTCATGGCTTCTCATGGCATTGGACCAACAATGATGATTGGGGTCGCTATTTCCGTGCTTGGATTGATTGTTTCAATAGCGATGGCTCCTGAGACAAAAGGATTAACGTTAGCACAATCAAGTTCTGTAGATTTTAAATATAAAAAGAATAAGCTTGCTTAAACCATTGTTAATTCAACACAAATGAAATAAAAGCCGGTAATGGGATCTTCTCTCCTAGCTACCGGCTTCTCTGATACCAAAAAACTATGCAATATCTATGAGAGGTCCATTTTATGAAACAACTTCGAGGAATGAGTCTAATTATTGCTGCCGCAACTCTTTTTGGATTTATGCCAATATGGACCAAACAGGCCTATGCAACCGGCCTCTCTATTTCGGAGATTAGCTTTCTTCGTTTTGGTTTAGCTGCGGTTATGATACGAATAGCTATGCACTATCGCAGGATTGATTCGCGTGTAAGGAAACAACAGATAAGACCATTGTTTTTATCGATTTTCATTGGTTATATCGCCACCAATCTTACTCTATCATTATCTTATAAATATATAAGCTCCGGCATTGCTACCTCGCTACATTACTTGTTTCCAGTAATTATTATGCTGTTAGCTTATTTTATTTATCATGAAAAATTAAACTGTTATAAATGGATGGCCCTAGTAATATCTTTGACAGGCATCTATCTAGTAGCTAGTCCAGGGGGAAGTAATTTTTCTCTACGCGGCGTTACCCTTGCGATTAGTTCAGCTGTATTTTTTGTCATTTATGTTTTGTTAATTAACCATCATCAGCTAAAAAAGATGGACAGTCTAGTGTTAGCATTTTATTCGTGCCTAATTTCATCGCTCGTATTTCTGATATTCATTTTAATGAGAGGGAATTGGTCAATGATGCTACCGATTACATTAAAAGGCTTTTTTTATGTAACTTTGTTAAGCTTTTTTTGTTCTTCTATGGCAATGATTTTCTTTATAAAAGGTGTACAAAGTATTGGATCAATCAATGCTTCTATACTTAGTACATTTGAACCGGTGGTTAGTCTGGTGGCGGGTATTTTCATTTTAGATGAACCACTAAGTTGGCAAACATCGATGGGGTGTATAATGATTATTTCTGCTGTTATTCTGATTGGATATTCAAATCTAGCTAAAGATTACGTCACCCGTGAAAAAGCGAATAAGTAATTTAAAATAAAAAAATCGTACCAGCATGTTTTTTGCTAATACGATTGGGGAGTTATTCAATATGAATCTCATGCTGTACATCAATATCTAAACGCTTTAATTTATAATGCAAGCATTGTCTTGATAGATTAAACTCCTTAGCAGTTTGGTTGATATTGCCGTTATTTCTTTTCAATGCTTCTGTCAAAATATCCTTTTCAACCTGTTGCATCATTTGTTTATAATCATTAAATTTCGAGACATTGATCGGTGGTATATTTTTCTTGAGTGTCTTGTCCTGAAGGAAAGGAGGTAAATGCCGAGCCTGCAAGGAAGTATCGTTAGGATCAATAATGTTCATTGCATGTTCAATACAATGGCTTAATTCACGAACGTTTCCTGACCAGTTATAACTTTCCATCATTTGAACTACTTCATCAGAAATCTTGTCAATTTTTCTACCTAAGATTTTGTTATACTTTTTAATATAACACCAAGATAAAGTGGTAATATCCTCTTTTCTGTCCCGTAAAGGCGGAATATCTAAAGTGACCACAGCAAGCCTATAATAAAAATCACTTCTTAGTTTTTCAGTTTCAATGGCTTCGATTGGATCTATATTCATAGCACTAATAATTCGGGGGTTTACAGGTATTTCTTTGTTGCCACCAACCCTGCGAATTCGATTTGTTTCCAGCGCTCTCAATAATTTAGCCTGAAGAACGATACTCATTGAATTAAGCTCATCAAGAAAGAGTGTGCCATTTTTTGCTTCTTCAAACAGTCCAGCTTTATCCATGGCACCTGTAAATGCACCTTTCGTTGTTCCAAATAAGATGCTCTCTAATAAAGTATCGGGTATGGCGGAGCAGTTTACTGCGATAAAAGGTTCAGCAGCTCTTGAACTGAAGTTATGGATACTTTGGGCAAAGAGTTCCTTTCCTGTTCCTGTTTCTCCTAATATCATAATTCTTGATTCTGAACTAGCCATTTTTTTTGCATTATTAATAACTCTTTGCAATCTTTCGCCGGATCCGATAATGTCGTCAAAACAAAACTGGGTTCCGTTATTGTTCGTTTTCTGCATTTGGTGATACAGGGCTTTTTGGAGTTGTGATAATTTATCTGTAAGCTCTTTTATTTTGCTTGTATCCCGGCTAATTGCAACAGAACCAATTACCTCTTGTTCAGAAAAAACTGGGTATATATCCATTATGAGCTCAACAATTTTACCATTTGCTGCAGAGTACCTTAATAGCGTATTCTTCATGATCCGTCTTTCATGAATTGCTATCATATGCACACTATTTTGTTCTCCTAAATTGTATACATCCAATACATTTCTTCCTAAAATATCACTGGTTTTATAGCCGTCAAATTTTTCAAATTCTTTTGATATGAACACAATTTTACCTGTTGCATCGACTATTGAAAAATAACAATCACTCAAACAATCTAAAGAATTAATAACCAATTCGAATTCAGCACAAATATCTTTGCAACTTTTTTTAGGTTTATTTAACTCCACTAGAGGTTTGGTGATTACATCTTTGGCCATTTCTATATCTCCTTCAAGACATTTTATTATTTTTAAAAATTACTTAGACTCTAGCAATTTTAAATCTCTTTAATTTTAGCAACATAATAATTTTACTACCCATTTTACTTTGTAAATCCTGAAATTCTAACTTATTTGTGAAATTTGGTAGGACACTTAATATACGACGCAATCAATTGCAGCACCTCCAGTGTCCAATTTGTTCACTACATAGGTGAAATAAACTTTGGATTTGAAGAATGATCGTATCATAGCATTCATAAAAAATTTAAGACAAACTCTTTCTGTGTAACCTAAATGTGGTACGATAAATTAATAAAAAACTTTATGAAAATAATGTAAACGGAGGCTTACGAATGTACAGTTTTAAGAATGATTACAGTGAAGGTACGCATCCAAGAATTTTACAAGCATTAGTGGAAACAAATCTTGAACAGTTAGAGGGTTATGGATTGGATCGATATTCCCTTGAGGCAGCAGAGCTGATTAAGAAAAAAATCGAACGGAGTGACGTAGATATCCATCTGTTGACAGGGGGAACGCAAACGAATCTTACTGCTTTATCAGCATTTCTAAGACCACATGAGGCTGCCATAGCAGCTAGTGTAGGACATATCAATACACATGAAACAGGCGCGATTGAGGCTACGGGTCACAAAATAGTAACGGTCGATGTAGCGGATGGAAAATTGAATCCTTCTCATTTGCGGGATGTACTTGATGCTCATACAGATGAGCATATGGTGAAGCCGAAGCTTGTTTACATATCCAATTCTACTGAAATAGGTACGATTTATAAAAAGAACGAACTTGAGCAATTAAGAGCCTTTTGTGATGAGAACAACCTTCTTTTGTTTATGGATGGTGCGAGACTGGGGTCCGCTCTTTGCTCCAAAGAAAATGATGTACAAATAAGCGACCTCCCTTGGCTAGTTGATGCATTTTATATTGGTGGAACAAAGAATGGTGCACTTCTTGGTGAGGCTTTAGTTATTTGCCATGATTCACTAAAAGATGATTTTCGTTTTTATATGAAGCAAAGAGGAGCGATCCTAGCGAAAGGCCGACTAGTAGGAATCCAATTTCTGGAGCTATTCAGGGACGATTTGTTCTTTGAACTAGCCTCCCATGCAAATAAGATGGCAGACAAACTTAAAGAGGAACTTGCCGGAGCCCATATTAGCTTTTTAACGGATTCACCATCCAATCAAATTTTTCCGATTTTGCCTAATGCGGTGATTAGTGAGCTTCAAAATAAATATGATTTTCATATTTGGGAAAAGGTTGACGCAGAAAACTCTGCGATCCGTTTAGTAACATCATGGGCAACGAAGGAAGAAGCAGTAGCTGCTTTTATTGAGGATATTAAATGAGACGGAGTTCCCGACCCTGTGTCCCGCCCCCGACCACATGTCCCGCTTTTCCGAAAAATTATGAAATAAGGTGTAGCAATTGTTTTATTTCTGTTATATAATTAAAATCAATAAAACAAATTGTTATATAACAACAAAATTTCAAATAAAACTTTAAAAATTTTGTGAAAAGGGGAAATCGGAAATGAATAAAATTGATGCGATCGCTCGGAGAATCTTTGGTTGGAAATTAAATAGATGGGATAGATGGTATGATCATGAAAGCCGCACTTTCATCCATGATTCAGAATTCCAGCCTGAAAAAAATCTTGATCATGCAATGTTGATCGTAGACAAACTACAAAAGTTCGGATTTACTTACAAAACAAACGGAACATCTGAGGTAAGCTTTAATGATGCAACTGGTACGGGAGAAACGCTTGCACAAGCAATTACTAATGCGGCATACTCGATCATTGAAAAAAACTCATCTGCAGACAGTAGCAGAATGTGGAGTACTTTGTGTTAATAAATAAGAAAAGGGGCATCCAATAAGTCGAGGACGATTATTGGAGCCCCTTTTTTGTTTTCATATGCAACCTTGAACACAAAAATAAAGGACTTGCATATGATAGTAAAAAGGAGTTTTTTAAATGAGTGTTCTTTCATTTTTGCTCACAGCCATTATTGTTTTAATAATAGCTGCTGTGGCCGAAAAATTATCCCCTTTTAGTATGCCGGGAAGTTGGGCAGGGCTAATAATAGCGGGCTTTATTGGTGAATGGATAGGCACGGTGATTTTCGGACCATGGGGCCCAACGGTTTTTGGGATTTCGTTGATTCCGGTGCTTGTTGGATCATTTATTGTAATATTTATCGTTGGACTCATTGCTGACCTTTTTAAGTGAAATGTATATAATATTAATTATTAAGAGAAAAGGGAAGACGTTGACAGGAGATATCAATGGCTATTACAAACAATTTTTTTAGCAACAATCAACATCAAGCCAATGGATTATATGTATTGGTTGCGGCTTTACTGACGACGTTTGCCGGTGAATTTAGATTCGTCCCTTATGAAGGGGACGCTTTTCGTTTTGGGTTGGGAAGTATCACCTTTTTCCTTCTCATACTAGTTAGGCCCCCTGTAGTTTCACTAATCCGTATTGGTGTGGTAACAGGGATCACAGTCGTATGTTTTCGGATGATTGAGGATTTTATCCTTTATGAAGTTTTGTTTTCAAAAAGCTTTTTAAAGCATGTTGCGGCCTTTTTATACTATTTTATCTATGCCCTCGGTTTGCATATAATTAAAATCGAAAAGTATAAAACATTTCCTTTGATATTAGGTGCATGGGCGTCAGTATTTGAGGTTATTGCAAACGGGTCTGAACATTTCGTAAGGCATTTATTATTGGATCAACCGGGTATAGGGTTAAAGGATTTTGCACTATTAGGTGGCGTTGCAATAATGAGGAGCTACTTTGTAGTAGGATTATATGGGTCCATCACCGTTTCCGAACAGAAAAAAAGAGTAGAGGAGCTGTTAAAGGTCGGCTCAGAATTATATGGTGAAACCTTATACTTAAAAAAATCAATGAACCATATTGAAAAAATAACAGCTGAGAGTCATGATCTTTATCGTAAGCTAAAGCAAGAAAATTTTAATCAATTAAGTGCACAAGCATTACATATCGCACAAGAAATTCATGAGGTAAAAAAAGATTCCCAGCGAATATTAGCTGGACTTACAAAAATAGGAGAACAGAAAATGGATAATACTGTCTCACTATCTGATGTCATGGATCTTGTTATAAGTGCCAATGAAAAATATAGTGAGCTTTTACAAAAGAAAATAATTTTAATAGGAAATATCTCAATTGATTATCAAACCGTTCAACTAATTCCCCTGCTTGCTTTATTAAATAATATTACGGCCAATGCTGTTGAAGCAATTGAGGAAATAGGCGAAATAAATATAAATATATTTGAGGAGCAGGAAAATACGTTTTTTGTTATTGTAGATTCTGGACCTGGTATTCCAAAAGCAGATCTCCCGATTATTTTTGAACCAGGCTATACAACAAAATTCAATGATCATGGTGTTGCTGCCACAGGAATTGGACTTTCCCATGTACAAGAGATTGTTCATACTCTTCAAGGTCAAGTTGAAGTAGATACTTCAGAAAATGGAACTATTTTTAAAATTAAAATCCCAACAATTATTTTGCGAAAGTGAGTGTTTAAAACTGCGGTATTTCATTGTAGATGATGATAGAGCTAGTAGAATGATGTTGAAGAATATTATTACAGAAGGGGATCTTGGGGTTGTAATTGGAGAGGCTGAAAGTGGGTCGAAAGGTCTTAAATCCATTATTACGATGCATCCCGACGTAGTTTTGATTGACTTTCTAATGCCGGAGTTAGACGGAATTGAAACAATTGAATACCTGAAAAAAGAAGGATTTAAAGGACTATTTATTATGATCTCCCAGGTTGTCAATAAAGACATGGTGGCAGAAGCATATGAAAAAGGGGTCGAGTTTTTTATAAATAAACCGATTAATCGTGTAGAGGTCCAAAGTATATTAAAAAGAACGGCTGAGCAGTATAAACTTAAAGATTCCCTTCAAGCGATCCAAGAATCCCTCACAAAAATTGGGCTTGGCACAATTAAAAGAAAGGTTACAGTAAAGGAAACGGTTTTATCCATTTTAAATGATATGGGAGTTATTGGTGAAGCCGGCAGTGATGATATTGTTGCCATTATTGAATTTTTGATGAACCAAACTGATAAAACTGCCCAATTACCACCATTGAAGGATTTATATGAAGCAATTGCGATGAAAGGTGAATCTGCTAATGTGGACATAGCTAAAGAAAGTAAAGCAATTGAACAGCGCATACGGAGAACAATTCAAGCCGCGATCAATAATTTAGCTTCATTAGGAGCTATTGATTATACTAATCCTGAGTTTGAATATTATGCACCCCGTTATTTTGATTTTCAAGAAGTAAGAAACCATATGATCATGATTGAGGAAGGCAGGAATGATCAGGCGAAATACAAAATTAATATTCGTAAATTTCTTCAGGTATTATATGTGGAAACTATGAAAAAATTCAGTCATAGTTAAAAATTAAAAAGGAAATTTTTTTAATTCATTATGTCGGATTAAGTCGGATTCAATAGGTTACCCTTAAACTGAGTATGTAAGCGAACTCATTTATGTAGTAAGCGTTTTCTATACGAAAAAAGGGGTGACTATTAATGAAGAAAAAATTTAAATTTCCTCTTGCTTATCAAATTTTGGTAGGTTTAATTCTAGGTATTGTCGTAGGTGCAATCTTTTATGGAAACCCAGCGATTGATACTTACTTAAAGCCACTAGGAACTATCTTCCTTAATATGATTAAAATGATCGTAGTTCCAATTATCGTTTCTACACTAGTTATTGGGGTAGCAGGAACTGGCGACCTTAAACAGTTGGGTAAACTTGGTGGTAAAACACTAATTTACTTTGAAATTGTTACAACAATTGCAATTCTAGTTGGGTTATTGTCTGCGAATATTTTCCAACCTGGTGCAGGCATCGATATGTCTGAACTTACAAAAACAGATATAGGTAGCTATGTTGAAACAACTGAACAAGTTTCAGGTCAAGGTCATGGTATATTAGACATTGTAGTAGGCATAGTTCCAACAAACGTTATATCAGCAATGGCAAATGGCAATATGCTAGCTATTATCTTTTTCTCAGTAGTATTCGGATTAGGGGTAGCAGCAATTGGTGAAAAAGGAAAACCAGTGCTTGCATTCTTCGAGGGTGTAGCAGATGCCATGTTCTGGGTAACAAACTTTGTTATGAAGTTTGCTCCATTTGGTGTATTCGGTTTAATCGGTGTTACAGTTTCTAAATTTGGTTTAGCATCTTTAGTTCCACTTGGAAAATTGATGATCCTTGTTTATGTAACAATGGCATTCTTTATTTTAGTGGTGCTAGGCGGTATAGCTAAAATAGTTGGTATTAATATATTCCATGTTTTCACAGTGTTAAAAGAAGAGCTAATTTTGGCATATTCCACATCAAGTTCTGAAACAGTGTTACCAAAAATAATAGAAAAAATGGAAAAGTTCGGTTGTCCAAAAGATATTGTTTCTTTTGTTGTCCCAACTGGATATTCCTTTAACCTTGATGGTTCAACATTATATCAAGCGCTTGCCGCTATTTTTATCGCGCAAATGTACGGTATCAATCTTAGCATTAGTGAACAAATTACATTAATATTAGTATTAATGGTTACATCTAAAGGTATTGCAGGTGTACCGGGCGTATCATTCGTAGTACTTTTAGCAACTCTAGGAACAGTAGGAATTCCATTAGAAGGACTTGCTTTTATTGCTGGGGTTGACAGACTTCTTGATATGGCACGTACAGTTGTAAACGTTTGTGGTAACTCTCTTGCTGCAATCGTTATGTCAAAATGGGAAGGTCGTTTCGACAATACGAAGAAAGAACAATACTATGCTTCCATTAAAAATGCAGCTTAATAATTAAGATAAAACTGGCACTAAAATTGGGTGCCGGTTTTATTTTTGGGAAAAACAGCTAAATGATTGAAAGTTGACAATTTTGAAAGAATAATATATAAATATAGTATAAAACAATTAAATAATGACCTCACTTTTCAAACAGTGGGGTAGAGGTGCGATATTTAACAGTCTATAGAGGAGCCCGAGGAGCCATGAAACTACAGAGAAGGAAATGTCGCCGAAACTTGTAATGAACCTCATTTATTACTTGTTGGGTCTGCAGTTAATATCTGCAGGACTGTCTCAATAAACGTCCCGGTTTATTGAGGTGTGCTATCTCATTGGGAAACAGAGAGGAATTTGGGTAATCTGCTTACTACGACCTGAGTTTATCTCAGGTCTTTATTATTTTTATGCTTTAAAGTTTCCAATTAGTAGTAATAATTTAGTATACTTAAAAAGGGTAAATACAAGTATTTTACAGGAGGGGAAAAGTATGAGAAAAAGTTTATCATTATTATTTGCCATTTCACTTTCAGTAATGCTTCTTTTGGCTGGCTGTGGGACAGGTAATAAAGCAGCTGAGAATGAAAATACGGGAGCTCCAGATTCAGCAGCTACAAATGGCGGGACTTTTAAAGTAGGACTTGAAGCAGGGTATGCGCCGTTTAACTGGACTCAAATGGATAATTCTAATGGTGCTGTTCCGATAGATGGTGCTGCAGAGTTTGCAGGCGGGTATGATGTGGAAATTGCAAAGAAACTAGCTGAAGGTTTAGGGAAAAAATTAGTGATTGTTAAAACTGAATGGGATGGACTTGTGCCTGCTTTAACATCAGGAAAAATCGATGCCATTATTGCGGGTATGTCACCAACAGCCAAACGTAAAGAGACAATCGACTTCTCAGATAACTACTATAAATCAGATTTAGTAATGGTCGTTAAAAAAGGTGGGAAGTATGAAAGCGCTACTTCAATCCAGGACTTTAATGGTGCTAAAGTAACAGCACAATTAAATACATTCCACTATTCAGTTATTGATCAAATTGACGGTGTTAAAAAACAGCCTGCAATGGATAATTTCCCGGCGATGAGGGTTGCTCTTGAATCAGGAATTATCGATGGTTACGTTTCAGAACGTCCGGAGGCTGTTAGTGCTTCATCTGCCAACGAAAAATTTGCCTTCGTAGAATTTACAGAAGGATTTGATACATCAGATGATGACACAGCAATCGCAGTAGGTTTAGCAAAAGGCAGTGAATTAACTCCAAAAATTAATGAAATCTTAGCAGGTATCTCAGAAGAAGAACGTACTAGTATTATGGATGCTGCTATTAAAAATCAACCTGCAGCACAGTAAGGAAAAGGAAAGAGGTTGTCTCAAAATTGTCCAGCTACAACTAGTGGTGCTGGGTGATCTGTACAATTGTACGGGGTGCTTGAGACAGCCTTTTGTTTTGACTAAAATAGGAGGGGAAATATGACCTTTGAATGGGTAATAAAAATAATAACAGAAAACTGGCCCATGTTTATTCGCGGGGCTGGAATAACGCTATACATTTCGATTATTGGTACAATTGTAGGCTCTATCATAGGTTTATTAGTAGGTGTGATCCGGACAATCCCAAATCCGGACCGTGGTTCTAAGAAAATATTATTAAAAATTATTAATGCCATTCTTTCTATTTATATCGAATTTTTCAGAGGAACACCAATGATCGTACAAGCAATGGTTATATACTACGGTTCAGCTTTGGCTTTAGGAGTAGATATGGACCGGGTAGCCGCTGCTATTTTCATCGTATCTATCAACACGGGTGCCTATATGTCTGAAATCGTCCGCGGTGGTATTGTATCAATTGATAAAGGTCAATTTGAGGCTGCTCAAGCGATTGGTATGAACCATATACAAACCATGTTACATGTTGTTTTACCACAGGTTATTCGCAACATCCTACCGGCAACAGGTAATGAGTTTGTTATCAACATTAAAGATACTTCAGTATTGAACGTTATTTCAGTATCAGAATTATTCTTCGCAACAAAATCGATTGCGGGAAACAACTTCCGCTATTTTGAGTCATTCTTTGTGGCGTGTATTCTATACTTTATCATGACATTTACAGTTACTAGAATTCTCCGGTTTATTGAAAGAAAGCTGGAGGGTCCGGATAGCTACATGATGGTGCCAGGTAATCAAATGCAGGTTGAAA
>NZ_JARSMD010000027.1:0-176662 GCF_035811335.1 Schinkia azotoformans | reverse complement strand
TAGACTAAACCATCTTTTATCTTCGAACCATGAGGTTCGAAGAGTTATCCGGTATTAGCTCCGGTTTCCCGAAGTTATCCCAGTCTTACAGGCAGGTTGCCCACGTGTTACTCACCCGTCCGCCGCTGAATCTAAAGGAGTAAGCTCCTTTATCATCCGCTCGACTTGCATGTATTAGGCACGCCGCCAGCGTTCGTCCTGAGCCAGGATCAAACTCTCCGAAAAGTGTTTGATTGCTCAAAATTAATACTGACTTGATGTTGAACTCTAAGTTCAACTTTATTTGCACGCTTGACATTTTGTTTAGTTTTCAAAGACCATTTCGTTCGTCGTATTTCAGCGACAAGATTTATCTTACCATCTTAATTCGCAGAAGTCAACATCTTTTTTAAAAATAATTTTTAATGCCTTACTATCTTTCAGCGTTTTTAACGCAGGAAATTTATCGTACCAAAAATAAGACAACTATGCAAGAGTCTTTTTTATAAAACTAAAAAGTAAAAGCAAATCTTTCCTTAGATTAAAAAAGATTAAAAAGCTTGGCAAGTCGCCAAGCCAAGCTTTTCTGTATTTAATTTGTATTAATAATTATCAATAACCCCTCCTAGTGAGGAAGCTTTGATAATAGGATCTTTCATGATTTCCACAATCTCATCCTTCGTCCCATATACGACTACCCCTAATATTTCTACATCGTCTATATTAATGTTTTTCATAGTGTTGTAGGCTTGCTTGTGTTCACTGGAGATACTTGTTTTCAGTAACTTTAGGAACTTATCATATTCGTGTGCCAGATCTGTCGTTGGAGTATAAGTGTCTCTTACAGAAAAACCTAAAGCTTCATTCTCCCTAATAAATGTTACAGACCAATCGTGTTCCTGCGCCTCTTGTTGAAGTGTGTCTAATTGACTATTGCTATAGGTATTTACCCAAAACCAAGTCATTTGAGGTAGCTGCATAATGGGCAGTTCACTTTGTTTGTAGGGCTTATCAAAAGAGAGAGCTACTTCATATATTTTTTCCCCTTCCATACTTTGAATCAGTTCTTCATCATTTTTATATTTTTTATAAGCAACACTAGGGTGAAAAAACATCATTTCTCTCCAGCCATTTTCTTTATAGGAGAATTGCCAATCCTCTCCTGTGACTCCGATACTACCACCTGAGCCTCTTGAAACCAAAATAGACGGAATAAGACCGTATTGATTTTGCTTTTGTTCGACGACAAGGGATTTAATTTTCATGTCTTTTGATATTTTATAATTACTCATACCTCCTAAAAACCCCCGTGAATCCACGGTTTCACTGATATAGCCATTCGGAGTGGTTAGTCGGACATAGGCATCCCATTGCTTAAACGCCTTTTGGCTAAAGTATACAGAAATAGCGAAATTGGCTATGTTTAAAACAACAAAAACGAGTAAAGAAACGAAAACAATCGTTATTATTGACTTTATTTTTCCTTTTTTTATCGCCCTTTTTATCTTCTTCTCATCAAAAATATCTTCTGTGTGTTCATTCATGAAGATACCTCCACTTCTTTTGAAATTCTTTTCTTGCCCGATATAAATAGGTCCTAACGGTTTCTTCCTTCATTCCTACTAATAATGAGATCTCTTTATAACTAAGTTCAAATTCATATTTTAATATGAGAAGCTGTTTATAGACTTCTTGAATACGTTCCAAAGTAATGGCGATTTCATGATTCATTTCGATATTTAATACACTGGTTTCAGGATCTTGATCATTCGCAAAATTATTCCAGAAGCGATGGTCATCAACCGAAATCACTTGTTCTTTTCCTTTTTTCTTTAACATTTTTCTAAATTCATTCATAGAAATGGTGAAAATATAGGAAAGGACTTTATCCGAAGGAACACCACTACTATAAGCGATATATTTCGCATAACTTTCTTGAACAATATCTTCTGCGTCTTCATGGCTACATCCGTTCTTTTTTAAATAAAAATAAATCATTCTTGCTTGTTTTTTGTATAATTCCAACAAAAGCCGCGAATTCATAGCTCCCCCTTTCTAATGCCCTTCATTAATAAAGAGTCTTCTCCCTTAAAAAAGTGTACAACAAAATGGGACACAGGGCCGGGAACTGTGTCCCACAATTGGATACAAAAAGGATAGATTTGTATGCTAACCTGTACTTGGGGGTGAAAAGATGGTTTTCAAGCTTCTTTTAGTTGAAGATGATGCCGAGATAAGAGAAATCATTTCTGATTATTTTATCGGGAAAAGTAGTGGGACTTTGGCTATCGATTTTGCCGAGACAGGGGATGAAGGCCAACAAAAATGCATGGACAACGAATATGACTTGGTACTTCTAGATGTCATGCTACCCGAGGTTGACGGATTTACAATTTGTAGGGAGCTAAGAAAAACGAGCGATGTACCCATTATATTTATTACCGCAAGAGACACAGAGAGTGATCGATTACACGGATATCAGCTTGGATGCGATGACTATGTAACTAAACCTTTTTCGCTGGCTGAGCTTTTTGCAAAAGTAAAGGCTTTATTGAGGCGTTCAAAAGGTATGGTAAGAAATGAAATCATGACGGCTGGCACCATAAAGTTAGACCCCTATCGCTGTACAGTATTTGTAAATGATGAGGAAGTCATACTGGCACCGATAGAATTTGCTATTTTAAGAATACTGATGGAAAACTGCGGGAAAGTGGTGACACGGGACAGTCTACTATTAAGGGTTTGGGGATATGACTTTGATGGTAATGACAGAGTGATTGATAATCACGTTAAAAAACTGCGCAAATCCTTAGGCAACGCCTCTACCCAAATAAAAACTGTGTTTAAAAAAGGCTACAAACTGGAGGTGGAAGAATGAAAAAGACCAAAACAAAGCGCGTGCTCTATTTGCGTATCTTTAGTTCATTTTTGGCTACCTATCTAGTACTAATGATAGGATTCAGTGTATTTCTTATATCTCAGCAAAAGAAAGTTGAAGAAATGGAACTAAACACATACGCATTACAAATAAATAATAATGTTGAAAATATCCTAAAAGATTATATGGACAATAATAATCAGATTACGGACATTTCCAAAGTAAAAAGGGAATTTGCAGCTAACTTGCCTTTGTACACCCTTGAAGGGACTGAAATGGCCGTATTCACAGGAGATTACCAACTGCTTTTTAATACGAATGACTACTGGAGAATCAGCTATACAGAATACAAAGATGGTAACAAATATTATACAGGATATGGACTTTTAAATCCTAAAGATTGGTTTAGTGATAAAGAAATAAAAGAACTCCAAGGTTATTTATTTGCTGCTCCAAAGGTCGAAAAGGCAGGGGATTTATCGGGATATTCAGTTGATATAAAAGGCTTTTGGGTCGATAATGAAATGATTATTCCAGATAAAGTAACGGTTAATGCATTATATGCTCAAACATTAGATGAAAAAGGAAATGTAATTTCAAGTAGCGGCACACATACTGATGATATTGTCTACCTATCCAATTATAAAAATCCGGCGGGTTTACCGCACTTTGAATATGGTACCGTTCTTCCAGAGAATAATAATAGCAACGCCCAACCTGAAAAACAAAATGAACTACGACAAATGGTGACTAATCAAGAAAAATTAGAAGATGCTTTGCAACAAACAATGGGATCACAGATTCTTTCACAAAGAATAAATCTATTAAACTATCGTTATTACTGGCCACAGCCTTATCAGTCAACAATTTATGCGAAGGATAATCAGGGTTCATATAGTCATTTCTGGATGGTGGTTGGTCGTGACGTTAATCTGTGGGAACAAAGTTTTCCTACGCTAGCCTTTGTCTGGATTTCAAGCTTACTCACATTTATTATCGCAGCACTCATCCTTTCGAGACAAACTTATAAAACTTATAAGAAGCGGGAGGAACTTGAAAGGCAACATAAGGAAGTAACCAATGCTCTGGCCCATGACTTAAAAACTCCGTTGAGTATTATCTCCGGGTATGCCCAAAACCTACATGAAAATATTCATACAGAAAAAAGGGAGCATTACGTTGCCCATATCCAGTCAAATATAGACCGCATGGACAAAATTATTAGGCAGATGCTAGGGTTATCAAGATTAGAATCGGATTCTCTTGAAGTGAAATTTGATAAAGTGTCGCTCAAAGAGATGTGCAATGAGGTTATTCTTCGTTACAAACCGGTTTGTGATGAAAAATCGATAACAACTTGTCTGGAGGGAGATGCGGTTGTAATGGCTGATCGCTCTTTAATTGGAAGAGTGATAGATAACTTTTTCATCAATGCTATTGATCATATGCCTGAAGGTGGCAAAATTTGTATTGGGATCTCTGACAATACACTTGAAGTGTATAATAGTGGCAGCCACATACCTGAGGAGAAAATTAAAGAAATATGGCTTCCTTTCAAAAAAGGTGACATTTCACGTAGTAATACAAAAGGGACAGGTCTAGGATTAGCCATTTCACGTTCAATTCTAGAGTTACATAAATTCCCTTATGGTGCTAAAAATAGTGAAGATGGTGTAATATTCTGGTTCAAATTCAAGTGAGGTAATGGTCCCTACTTTAAGCAACCATATTCCGTAATGGGGTGCAATTCTGTAGCAGGAATTGTGCTCTTTCTTTAATATCAAAGTGCCATGCACTTGTCGCTCTTATATAGTAATAAATGCTACAGTTCTTTTGAAGAAGCGACTGTTCTTGTTGAACAATCGCTGGTAGATCAAATTATTATGCAACTCGATTTCTCGTTATAACGCTTATTATCTCATCATTGCTCATGGATGGGTTTAATTTATATTCGCCAATTTGTATATATTTAGCACCATTCTTTGATTCGAGCGTTTTAATGAACTCTCCTTGGTTTTTAATAAGGCCATTTTTCTTCAATTGAAAGGCTACATCACTACTTACCATACCTTCAGTAATAGTAAATAGTTTATCTTCGGGCTTACTTTCTTTTTTTTCTTGATTATCCTTAGAAACTTGTTTCTCCAACTCTTTGCCATTGTCCGTTACCATTCGAGTAGGTTCATGCTCAGACCCATCGTTTTCCTCTAATGTGCTATGATCACTTTGTTCCATTTTTACTAGTTCTTCTTTAGAAATGACGACTAAATTATTATCTTCTAGGTATGAAGTCACAGTTTCTTGGTCAAGGACAAAAATTGGCTTAAAAACTATTAAAATAACGGCTGTAAAAAAGAAACCGATTGCTAGTCCACGTGCAGTATGTTTATCCACGGATATTACTTCCTTTCTCCAAGGCCTTGATTTTATCTTTTAATTCTATAATTTCGCGCATAAGGTTAATATTCACATTAGAAACCTGTTTCGTAATCTCAGATTGATAGTCTTTTGCAAAAAAAGAATAAATAAACAAACTAACACTTGCCAGTAATAATAGTGTAATCAAAAGCGTCATATGGGGTCCCCCCCTCCTTTATTTTTCATACAGTATATTATAGTATCATATATTCATTAAAACTTCGCTATCATACGACATTTTTTGCATCGCATATTTTATCATACCATCTTTTCAATATTTTTTTATCAATCTTTTGACCCGAATTATAAAAATGCTCATGTGGTTTTGGAATAAAGATTGATCATTTATATTAAAGTTTGGTAAATTGTTCTGTAAAAAATATTTTTTTGTTCAGAATAGGCCATTTAATGGAATACCAATGAAACCAATATAAACGTACATTATGCGAACATAATCAGAGGAGAGGAGTTTGTAGATGATGAGAGATTTGAGTAACGAAAAAATACCAAAGCAAGCGATGCAAGCATTAAAAATCGTGGAGGAGTTGCTTGGAAGTTCGATAGTCGGGGTATATCTATTTGGTTCTGCAGTAAATGGTGGCTTACGCATTAACAGTGATGTAGATGTCTTAGTGGTCGTGAATCATAGTTTACCTGAAGTAACTCGAAAAAAACTAACAGACAGACTAATGCTTATATCTGGAAAGATAGGAAATACAGATTTTGTGAGACCACTTGAAGTCACGGTTATAAACCATAACGATGTTGTACCTTGGCTATATCCACCAAGAAATGAATTTACCTATGGTGAGTGGCTCAGGAGTGAGTTTGAGAAAGGACAAATCCAGGAACCAACCTATGACCCTGATTTGGCTATTGTTTTAGCACAAGCGAGAAAGAATAGCATTTCTCTATTTGGTCCTGATGCTTCATATATATTGGACCCCGTTCCGATGACAGATATTCGAAGAGCGATTAAGGACTCTTTGCCAGGGCTGATTGAGGGTATCAAAGGTGATGAGCGTAATGTAATTTTAACCCTGGCTCGAATGTGGCAGACAGTGTCTATCGGTGAAATTTCTCCAAAAGATGTGGCTGCAAAATGGGCATTACCTCGGTTGCCCAAAGAATATTCGACTTTACTCGACTTAGCTAGAAAAGCCTATCGAGGAGAGCATTTTGATAAGTGGGAAGGACTGGATTCCGAGTTGACAGCACTCGTTAATCATATGAAAAACTCTATAGAATCTTGTCTTAGCCAGACCCAGGAAAAGCAATAACAATACAATGGAAATTTTGTACACATTTTCTAAAACTATATATTATTAATGAGATATTGTAGAATCCTCAAACGGAAATATAGGGAAAGTTGTTTTAATGAACGCTCATTTATGGGACGCAATCAAAAAGAATATAAAGTAACTAGATTTTCATACTCCTTCCATCCAGCACTTCTTCAAATTATAGAAGAGACAATTAATGAATTCTTAAATTCTGAAGAAATTCAAAGTAAAATTGGTGAATATCCATATGAAATTATCATTAGAGGAAAAGACAAAAAAAATAATAAATTAGGATGCTTATAACTTTGCGAAAGGCTTTAAAAAAGCCGATACTTCCTTAGCAGGGAAAATCGGCTTTTTTCATGTCGAAATTTGCTTAGCGTATGTTTTCCGGTTTGTTGGTGGGCCCCCTAGAAAAAACAACAAAAATTTCATTCAATTACTTACTAAATAAGTCCAATTGAATGATTACGATGAGGGCAATGAGCCATAGAAGCATTTCAGCTATAGTAAGTATAGATTGTTTGGGATTATCGGAATATCTCCATTCAAAATAGGCTTGCACAACATAATCAATTACGGCAAAGATGATTTCGGAAGTTAGAAAAAAGTTATAGAGTAATTTTCGAAATATAGGAAGTAAAGACGACTTCTATATTATCATCTGTAATTACACCAGTAAGCACACCTTTCGCTTTTTTTCATTTGCTTTTAACCAATTCAATCTTTTTATTTACCTCATAAGTTTCTTCTGTTCTTTCTAGTGATCCACTGAGTACTACCTTATCGATTACTAAAAACAGTTTTTGGGGCTGTTCAAAATAGCTGGACTCAAATTGAGGAAGAACGTCCCCTGAGTCTGTTAAGGTTCCATCCCCGATTTGCTTATAAACCTTTCCGTTTTCATTTTCTAAATGATATGCATAATGAATACCTTCATTTATCTTTGTTTCAAGGTTTATACTCATTTCGGTCATCATCGGATACACTTTTGCATAATCTATCTTTAAATCCAAGCTTTGGGAACCAGCTTTTACTGAAAATTTGTCTCCTTTATACTCAATTGGTTTTGAATTTATATTGTTAGCATCCCTTTGAAAACTAACATCCCATTCGCCTAAAATGGTTTCAATTTTATCAGGTTTAGTTACGACTAGACTGTGGATGGAAAGATTAATTTTACTTGGAATGGATGTTGCTGGGTCTGAACCAACTATTTCAAGCCAACCAGTTAATCTATTATCATCAACACTTCTTAAAGAGATTTGACGTTGTCGCAATTTCACATCCTTCCTATCATTCATTCCAAAGAAAGTCTGGCTCCCGCCATCAGTGATCTTAAAATTAATTAGATTCACTTCATCAATAGTTGCTTTGCTTTGATCAAATTTTATATGGAAGAACACATAGGCTCTTTTTGAATCTGCAATTACATGATCAATTGTAAAAGTAATTCCTTGGTCCTCAGCAGATTTTGATACATCTTGAAGAAAACCATTATCAATAGCTTTTTCAACCCCATTGTCCATATCGACTTTCAAGAATTCCGATAATTGTGAGAGAACAGGAATTTTACCTACATAATTGGCAAATGAAGTAGATTGATTAACGCCGAACATAAATAAAGCACTGCAAGCTAATGCTGTTAATGTTGTAAAAATGGTTTTTTTAACCCAGCTATAAGAATGAACATTTGAAGGAGACTCTAAATTCATTGATTCAACAAGATCTGGCACCTGATTTGCAAAGTCGTATAACGATTCAGGTGCTTTAATTTCTTTAAATCCCTCTTTAATATTTTCGCTTAACTTAGATTCCATCATCATTCACCAGCCTTCGGGATATTATCTCGTCTTGTTAGCGTATGGTTGAGACATTCTCTAGCTTTATATAATCTCGATTTGATTGTACCCTCTTTTGTTTCTAACAATTTAGCTATCTCTTTGATTGTTAATTCTTGAAAGTAAAAAAGGGAAATGACCGTTCTATATTTCAAAGGAAGAGCCAAAACTGCCTCTGTTACGAAGGCGTTCCTCTCTTTATCTAGCAAATTGGTTAGCGGGGTTTCGTTGCTGCCGATTTGGATAACACTAGCCTCTATCGTTCGGTTCCATTCTTTTATGTTCTTTCTAGCTAAATCAATAGATCGTGAAGCGACGATAGTTAAGAACCAACTTCTAAATTTACGAATTTCTTTATTTGCCATAATGTTTTTATAAACCTCAATTAATGCATTTTGCACAGCATCTTCTGCATATTCTTTTGATTTTAATATAGTAAAAGAAATGGAGTATGCATCTTGTATGTATGGAGATACTAATTTACCAAAACTACTCTTTTGCCCCTTTTGGCATTGAATGATCAGTTCACGCTCAAGTTCCATAGAAACCACCTTTGATTATGAGGGTTATTACATATATTAGTCGAACTATTATCCAAAAAGGTTCGCTTTATTAACAAATAATGGATACTGGTTTTCGAAGCTGATTTGTTCCGAAAAAAGAAGGCTGGTATTCAGCAATTGTACGGAATTGTTGCGTGGGAAGAAAAATCATACTATAGCCTTGGTTTTTGCTATATGTTATTAAAAGTAACAGTATACACTTGGTCTTTGACGTAATTTTCCCCTTTCTTGGTTAAAGAAAAGCATCCCTTAATTAAGGAATGCACCGCGTAGTTTAAAGTGTAACACTGCACACACCGTATCACTTTCGTTATCCTTGTTATAACGATAATAACAAGGATACGATCTTTTGGAATAACTCTTCCGATTGAATTACTCAAGCAAGTTGTCCTAGCACAAGGGATGATGTCATTAATGAACATAACAAAATTATAATTATGGATTATACTTTTGTGGATTGCTGAAGAAATCCGCGTAATTATATCTTCCGATTAGGTCAAAGGATTTCTTAGCTTCATTAAATTCAAGCACAAATATTTCTCCATGCATACCAGAGTTTATATCCGACTTAACTATGGCGATCCTATTTTCACTAAGCTGCACAACTGCTTCCCCATTATTAACATCTAACGATGATGGAAAGTCAGGATAGTTAGATTGAAATGATGGAACCGGTTTTAACGCTATAATAATCAAGCAAATCAAAATACCAACCATTATTCTTTTAGTAGCTTGATCTGACATCAAAATCCCCCTTCAAATTCATATTTTATTTTTCTACATAATTTTTCCCTTTGCCCAATCTCCAACCTACAAATATTCCTACGAAAGCACCCATCACACTGTACCGAATGATAGAAATAATGTAATCATAAACGGGCACATACTCTGTTGTATAACCACCGTCAAAATGAATAACTACTTTGTAATCAACGAATAAGACTGATAAAGCAAAGGATATTAAAAATCCATAAACAGACCATTTTTGAATACTTTTTTCCATATTCTCTCCTCTTTTAAATACCTTTTCTATAGAACTTCCTTTTTCTTTCTCAAATTAATTCTAGCGCTGCATTAACTGCTTCAATCGCATGTATCACTGTTGTATCGATTGAACCCTCTCATGGCTAAAGCCACGAGATTCCTAAGTAAGGAAACCTATCGGTTTCTAATTGATTAGGCTACCTCCATCGTCCCGACGGTTGGTCGTACAAACGGTGTTTGACACCTCCGACAAGCTTTAACTTGGAATTAATTCTCCTAGACACCAATGAGTCGCAACGCTTCGTTTCGCAGATTGATAGAAGCGTTCAAATCACGATTTTGGTGATGTGTCCCACAACAAGGGCAGATCCATTCACGTAATGCAAGATTCTTTACAGCTTTATGTTGATGACCACAATTCGAACATAGTTGACTCGAAGCAAAGGTTTTCGCGACTGTTATCACTTGCTTTCCATACCATTTTGCTTTGTACTCCAACATTGTTCTAAATTGTGACCATGATACCTTACTAATTGCTTTGGCAAGATTGCCATTTTTGAGCATATTGCTTACAGACAAATCCTCAATCCCTATTATGTCGTGGCTTTTGACAATATGAGTTGAGATTTTATCTAGCATATCTTTTCTTGCATTCGTGATTTTTTCATGGATTTTCGCAACCTTTACACGTTGTTTTTGCCAATTTGACGAACCAATTTTTCGTCTAGAAAGAATACGCTGGGCGCTAGCTAATTTTTCTTCTAATGTACGGAAAAACTTTGGATTTTTGTATATTGTTCCATCAGAAAGGGTTGCAAAATCTTTAAGTCCTACATCAATCCCAACTGCTGAGCCTGTCTTATCTAATGATTGTACCTCCGTTTCAACAAGAATGGATACAAAGTATTTACCAGTCGCATTTCGCTTAATGGTGACATTCATAATATTGCCATCGACTTCTTTACTTTTAGCAAAACGCACAAGCCCGGGTTTGGTAAGTTTAAGATGCTGGTCGAAAACAGAAATATTACCATTCACATATTTTGTTGTATACGATTGAACAGGATTTTTTTTAGATTTAAAACGTGGTTCATTATTTTGTTTTTTATAGTATCTTGTATAGGCATCGTGAACAATTTCAACGGACTTTTGAAGAGCAACACTATCTACTTCTTTTAAAAAGGGATAATGTACTTTTAATTCGGGGAGGGCTTTTATAGATTTGTATTTATTGAAACAGTCACCCTTCCAATTATTTTGGGGAAGTTGACCATTCTGAACCATTTCATTCACGATATACCAGTACGCATCTTTCTGTTTTTGTCTTCCGACAAAGTAATTATAGATGAACCGACTGCAACCGATGGTTTTAGCAATTAAGATTTCTTGTTCTTTGGTAGGATAGATCCTAAATTTGTATGCTTTTTTCACCATCATTCTCTACTCACCTCACTTTCTGGTCTTGAGTCATTTATGACGATAACCTACTTACCACACCTGCTTTTATTACTGCATTCCCTTACGAATGTATGTTCCTGACCTTTGGATGTAGTATAACATATATCACGGATTTGTTCGAGATCATTATTTTAAAAATAGACTATTTTCCCTAAATGCAAGCTAAATATGTCGGACAATTGACGTGTCATAAGACACGCCTTGTCCGAAGCCGATTCATCTCATGAAGTCACAAGTGTTCTCAGCTATTTCATAAAGGAACTTCTGAATCCTCTTGTTTGACTAACAATCCAATTTCCGTACATCCTAATATTATTCCTTCAGCACCATTTGGTACTAAAACCTTTATGCCCTTTGACTCTATTCGCGATTTGTAAAAGTCTTGCTCCATTGTGTATTTAGTGCCTAAAAGTCCTACTATATTAAGATTTGATTTTTTTATTTGCTTTGCGGTCGTATCAGCAATATGTAAAATTGGAATTCTTATTTTTTCTTCAACAAAATCTATTACTCTATGCATTGTATTTGTACAAATAATAATAAAATCCGCCCCACCTTTTTCTAAAGAGTGAGCAACATCACCTAATAGTTTTCCTGCCTTTTCCCACTCACCACCTGCCTGAAACCGCTCAATCTCTTCAAAATCAACGCTATATAAAAGGCATTTTGCAGAATGTAAACCACCTAATCTGTTTTTTATCTCTTCATTAATAATTCGATAATATTCAACCGACGATTCCCAACTCATTCCACCAATTAGCCCTATAGTTTTCATAAAAATTCCTCCGATTATTCAAATTCATTCCTACGCTCTTTGAAAAAGTTGTAGAAGAATCTTACATTTTCAAGTTCTGTCCATCTATAGGTTCTTAGAAGGGGCGCGTCAAGATTATAAATCTTTGCATCTAGTGTTCCTAACATAAATGGCGAATGAGTCGCTATAATAAACTGACAGTTAAAAAACCTTGCCAGTTTGTTGATTTCTTCCGCCAACTGAACTTGGTTTGTAGGTGAAAGGGATGTTTCCGGTTCATCAAGCAGGTATAATCCATTTGGGACGAGATATTCATCAAATATCTGGATGGATGTCTCTCCGTTTGAATACTTCTCATTAGCAAACTTCATAGCTTCGATTTGTTTGTACATCTGTGAAGAGTGTTTCAACTTTTCTATCTGCTCCTTGGTATACCCCAATTTAGATTGTTGGTACAGATACCCTTCCTTTAAAACTTCCTCTTGCTGAATCTTCTTGATCTCATATAAGATATCTTCGCTTTTGATGTATAAACTATGATCTGGTATTTGGTCTGACTCGCCATCACTCTCATCTTCCTCTAAACTAAAGGAACAAGCTAATATGTAATCTAGCGGGTAGTTGTTTTCTCGAATATTTGTAAATTCCTCAGCCCCCGTAATATTCAACTTCTTTGCAATTAAGTTAAGCAGCGTTGACTTCCCAGAACCGTTGTTACCATACAAAACCGTGATGTTAGTAAAAACAAATACTTCTCCAGCTATACTTTTGAATACATTGTATGGATATGCATTTGGATTTTTGACTGTATGTGGGGAAAGCTTGAAGCTTTTTAAATATATCATTTGGTACAACCTTCCTTTGGTAAAAATGAGTGGTTATGATCAATACTACCATTATTTTACCATATTTAAAGAATTAAAAAGTGAGGGTTCATTTTATATTGTTCAGCATAGTGTAAACACGGGGTTTCCAGTTTGCGTTTTCCTTGGAAAATTTTATTCACAACATTGTTTATCTAAAACTGAAATTTTAGCGAAAAACTTTCGTCTTATTAACAGATATATAAATCAGGAGGAAAGGACTTTGGCAGATAACAAAATAATAGCCGAATGGTTCCGTCAGTACAGCAACGATATACTAAATTTTCTTATATATTATACAGGAAGAATTGACGTGGAAGACATGGTTCAAGAGGTATTTATTAGGGCTTTAAGGCGAATTAACACGTTTCATGAATTATCGAATCCGAAGACTTGGCTCTTTAGTATCGCAAGAAATATCGCGATTGATGAAATGAGAAAACAAAAAAAGGAAAAAGATAAGCAACAACAGCTCTTACATTTTCAAGGTCAATCCTATAGCAATTCACCAGAAGACATCTATCGATTAAATGAAACCAATAAGGAAATCTATCAAACAATCCAAACGTTAAAGCAAAATTATCGTGACGTTCTAATTTTAAAGGGAATAAAAGAACTTAGTGTTAAGGAAACGGCGGAAATACTAGATTGGAGCGAAAATAAAGTTAAGGTCACATACAACCGTGCTTTAAAAGCTCTTGCGAAAAAGATTGGGGGATTAGTCGATGAATAATAAACTATCGGAAAGATTAAATTCCTTTCCCAAAGATTATCAGCTAAGTCAAGAAACACAATTAAAAATTGAATCCGTTTTACAAGAAGAAATAGAGAAAATGGAGAAACAAGCTAAATGGAAAGGTTTTAAAGGCTTTATAAAAAAACTAACAATTCCTGTTTCTGGAATAGCGGTTATTGCAATCATTTCTCTATTATTATTAACTTCAGAAAATTTTCAGTTATTCCAAACCGGAGTGAATGAGATTACAGGTAATTCTGGGACAGTAATAAATTCGGATAAGGATTATAAAAAAATGACTGAACTTACTACAATTTGGGCGTATGCACTTAAAACAAGAGATGGAAAACCACGCTATGCAATGATGTCTGAAAAAGCGAAAGAAAAGTTCAAACACGAACAAATTATTAGGGGTGGGGAAGACTGGAATTATAATATTGGTTATTCCAGTCCATGGGTTGTCGACTTTGAGATTGAAATTGACGGTATGACCGCAACGATAACTTACTTTACACAAACAAGCGAACCCGCCTATTACAGTACGGAGGAACAACTTACATTTGTTAAGGAAGATGGGAAGTTGTTAGTGGATAATTATCAATATATTTTTGAGGATAAATTGATTGAAAGCAATGGAATTAACAATAAGGATCAAAACAATGAAAAAGAGTACACGGAATTTCGGCAAGTGGCTTGGGAAAGTTTATCTAAAAATGAAAAGGACACTGTGATTGGTGATTGGCAAAAAGCACATGTCATTGAGGTAACTCCCGCTGATGTACCGCAACATATTAAACTAGAAAAAAATCAAAAGGTTGTAAAAGTTGTATTCACTACAGAACAAGATAGCCTATTGGGGCCAATTGGATTATATATTGATCGTTCAAGCAAAGAAATGATTGGTCCAGATATAAGGAAATAAGTATTAAGTTAACTGATACGTTTCTACCTCAGTAAATCAAGAGGACTTAGAGGTTGTACTTGGGATAGTTCTGAAAAAATATTATGGTGTAGAATGACCATAAATGGATACAAAATACAGCAAAATCTAATTAAACAAACAGGGCATTAGGGCAGGAATTAAAATTAAGGAAGTTATTCTAATTATTAGTACAGTCCTCTTATTGGTTTACAGCGTATTTATTGCGTAAAGCATATCCAACGAAAAGTGCTCTATCGTAACAGGGGAGATACTCTTTTTTATTAACCGCGCCGCAGTTTAGTTTAATAAATATTGATACTTATGGTAAAATTTTAATTGATAGAAAAACTAAAGGAGGTGAAGATGAAGAAAATTACACCATTTTTTATTCTCCTATTATTATATTTAGTGATTATAACTGGATGTAAATCTAATAACAATTCTCGCCGAAGTCAAAGTGAATTTGAGTGGAATTCGATAAAATAGTCGGGGTATTCCTGAACGATTAGATCTTAGGGATTTAGCTCGAAAAAAAGAAAAAGATTTTTTAAGATATTTGAATGTTGGGAATAATAGAGTAAAGACGAAATATAGATCAAATGCATTCTTTAACCGGCGGAGGATGTTATGATTTTGAATATAAAAAAGGTGCTTAAATGGCGTAAAAAAGCGAAATCTTTAAGATTTCGCTTTTTCTATCATAGAGGTAATAAAACGAATTACCCACGATAGAAGTTGAGTTCCTATAATAGTTGTCATAATTCTTCTATGTTCGGATGAGTTTTTCCTAACAAAGTATAAAACGAAGGAAGCTGCAAAAGTACCTGAAATTAAATGCATTAGTACAATAAATTTCTTCATGAAATCACCGCCTTTTTTTGCAAGACTGCGAAGTCTTAATATTAGTATTAGTATTTGCCTATTCAGTTATGATATCCATAGAAAAAGCAAACATATTTCAATATTTGAGCAGAAGAAACAAGTAGTGAGTTAGCTATGAATGACGATGAAAGTTTGGATTTAAAATATTCTCCATCAATGAATTACTTTCCAAACTTGATGAAAGTGCAAAGATAATTATTGAAAAACATTTTATTTAGGATTTGATTTTCGGTTGCGATTCTTTGAACGAGGAATCGCCATTTTAGTTCCAATGTATGAAGCAGAATGTGAAAGAATGTACCAAACTAACGGGTACGAATAGTTGGGGTAATTTTCTTTGAAGAAAAATATAGATAGAATAAATACCTTTTTGGGAGGGGAATACAAAAGTGTTAAAAATTGCTTCGGATATAGATGTATTTGTATTTTCTCTCTTGTTTCTTTCCGTATTCTTATATTGGGTTAAAAGATTAGGAGGGATTTTTATTTAAACGATAATAAATAAAATAGCACTTGCGGTGTTTGTACTAGTTGTAGCTTTATTTGTGATGGATAATCCCCTTTTAGGAATTATCCCTATGACTAGTTTAGTGTTAGTAAGTAAGTACATTAGTAAATTAGAGAAAAAAGCTGCTGAAATTGATAAAAATGTAAAAATAATTGGGGGGAGTAGATTTGAAGGGTAACTTTTTAATAATGAGTTTATTGATGGTAAGCATTTTTCTTTTAAGTGCATGTAGTAATGTGAAAAAAGTTCAACATATTGAAGTATTTGTTACAGAAACATCAGAACAAAACGATGAAGGTTTTTTTGAAACAACGGGTTACAAAAAGGTAAATTCAATAACGAGTATTGAAGAAGGTAAAAATCATATAAAAACTGATATTAAAGCCATTGAGGACTTTTATGATACAGAAGGAAATTATCTAAGAACAGAAATAATACATTCAAGCTTTAATAAATCCAATGTTACTCAAGCAGAAGATGGTGAAAATCGTAAGGTGGAACTTCAGGAACCATCAACGGTCCTAATTCCCGATGAAAATATTGAACAGTTTAAATTAGATAATATTTCAGAGGAAGATAAAGAAAAAGTGAAAGAACATGTACTATCATTTATGGGTATGCTATAAACAGGATTTTCACTAAACGGAGGCAGGAATATCGAAGCGCTAGGCCAGGTACTCGTCGCTTATCTCCATTTCAATTGGCAACCCCTTTCCCAAGAACTGTTTGTCTATCCAAATCAATAAAAACTACAAGGTTTCCAGATGAATCCGTCTCAGTGTTATTAAATGTAACAGAATAAACTTCGTCCCTGCCAAAACCTTTATCGATCGATTTTTTTATATCATCATTAACATGTACTTTTTTTACAATTGAATCCTTAGGGCTTACTGGAATTAAAGTCCTTTCTTCATCTGTTAAACTATTGTAGGCAACCATCTCAATTGGCAATTGGCGATGGTTCAATGATGCAGAATAAAATGATACTATTCCTATAATCATGAAGATTAAAAGTATCCCCAAAGTACCCAAAATGAGCCATTTTATTGATTTCTTCACTAATGCCTCTCCTTTTTTAGTTTGCTCTGTTAATTTTTTTTACCCAATCTCCAACCCACAAATAACCCTATAAAAGCGCCGATTACGCTGTAACGAATTATAGAAACGAAGTAATCATAAACGGGTACATACTCCGTTGTATATCCACTGTCAAAATGAGTTATTACTTTGTTATCTACAAATAAGACTGATAATGCCAAGGATATTAAAAATCCATAGATAGACCATTTTTGTAATGATCCCGTTGTTTTAAGCAATCGTTCTTTAGCTGTATTCATGTTGAAATTCACCTCTTCCATGAATAATTTATTTTATCATACCATCTAAAATTTTATGAAACTATATAAACAGATTTATAATTACAATCACTAGAACGCACCCTTTTAGAACATTTCTTCACGAATTGACATCCTGTTGTACCGCATCGCTTCTATTACAAATCATAATGTCGAAGTGCCAGGCACTTGTCACTTATCAAAAATTTACCTCATCTTTAAAATTTTTATAGCCCTTTTAAAAATTAAAAATAGATAAATTACTAATGCATATATTGTTGTACCTACCATGTAAGAAGTTGCTTGTACAGTTGGATCAATTAGCGGCCTTACACCATGCGCGACATTATATAATTCAATTTGTAAATGGGACCACCAGATTACTATCAAAGATACCGTAAACAGTAACAAAGCAAAGATCGCCTTTCTATGTACCGTGGTGCTGATAAAACTAGCCTTTATGGCAACAGATAAGCCCATATTTGAATTTTGCTGAAAGTCTTTTTCCGCTTCCTTTGGTGAAGGGGTTAAAAAGAAAATCATTAATCCACCTAAAATTATGGCCATAACCCACATTTCTGAAAGCTCCGCCTTTCAATTATGCGAAATTCGCTCCAAACCCCAATGACGATAAGAGAATACTAAATTCCTGAAATTCATCACATAAAAATTGTGAAGGTTCCTTTTAAGATTATAGAACAATAGGAGGCTAATGTGCATTAGATTTCAATTGGAATGTTTATGATTGGGAAAATGGGAATCAAAGAGGGCGTATGATTCCCAGAATCTAAGGAAGATCGGGAAAACAGGAATCAAAGCGAGAGTATGATTCCTAGAGTCTTGGTAGAATAGAGAAAACGGGAATCACAGAACGCAAATGGGGAGCAATTATTCTACTCTCTTTAAAAAATGCGGTCATGTTAAGGGCGGTGCTCACCTATCCTGTCCGCAAAAATGAAAAATGCGGTCATGTCAAGGGCAGAACCCACCCTCCCTGTCCGCAAAAATGAAAAATGCGGCCATGTTAAGGGCAGAGCCCACATTCTTTGTCCGCAAAAACGAAAAATGCGGCCACGCCAAGGGCAGACCTCGCACTCCCTGTCCGCACCGCAATGTTGGAAAGCCAGTTTCGATCCTCCTGCTATGCCTACTGCACAATAGGGCTCTATTGCGAAGCATATAGGCATCTTTCTCATTCAACCAAAGGGTACCCGCTAGTTAAAGAACACTCCTTCGCAATCTTTTTTTATATTATCCAAAAGTTTCAATTTCCAACAAAATAGCATTCCAACTCTTAGTCTATTGGTATGCTAATATCATACTATTTACAGTACTTCTCTCCAAAATCGATTCACGAACCAACATCCTGCACCGCACCACTCTTATACAATTCATAGTAAGCCCCTTTTTTCGCAAGTAGCTCATCATGGCTGCCACTTTCGATAATTTCGCCCGCATCAATAACCATAATCGTATCAGCACTTTGAATCGTGTTCAGTCTATGAGCAATGATAAAGCTCGTGCGGCCTACCATGACATTGGCTAGTGCCGCCTGAATCTGATGTTCCGTGCGCGTATCAATGCTGCTTGTTGCCTCATCTAAAATTAGAAAGGTCGGTTTAGCTAGAATAACCCTTGCAATTGCAAGCAGTTGTTTTTGGCCCTGACTTAAGTTACCGCCATTTTCTGCTAAAACTGTGTCATACTTATTTGGAAGGCGGTTGATGAACACATCAGCATTGGCCATTTTGGCTGCATTCACAACTTCCTCATCACTTGCATCCGGTTTTCCATATTTAATATTTTCTTTAATCGTTCCGGAAAATAAATACGTATCCTGCAACACAATCCCGAAGCTGCTGCGTAAACTATCCCTTGTATATGTCCTAATATCTCTTCCATCAATTAAAATTCTGCCGCTTGTTACATCATAAAAACGAGTCAATAAGTTTACAATCGTTGTTTTTCCTGCCCCTGTTGGACCGATTAATGCTGTTCGGCTTCCGGCTGCAGCTTCAAAACTTATATTTTTAATAATCGATACATCCGACCGATAGCCAAAGCTGACATTTTCAAAGGTAACCTGTCCGTTTGGATTTTTCAAAGGGAACGCACTAGCTGAATCCTCTGGCTCATCATGTTCATCCAAGATTTCAAACACACGCTCTGCCCCGGCAACTCCAGATAATATAACATTATAAATATTAGCAAGTTCATTCAATGGTCTTACAAATTGGCGTGAATAAGTAATAAAGCTTGCGATCACTCCAACCGTAATCATGCTTTTTACAGCAAGGATACTGCCGACAATCGCAACAACGACAAATCCAATATTGCCGATGACATTCATAATTGGCATTAGGAAGCCGGACCAAATTTGCGCTTTAATGCCCATCTTTCTTAACTCAGCATTCACCTCATCAAATTGCTCAATTACCTTTTCCTCATGATTAAAAGCTTTAATGACATAAAGACCTGAAATCGTTTCTTCAATTTGTCCGTTCAGCATCCCCAACTGTTTTTGCTGATCCTTGAACAAAACTTTTGTCCTTTTCGTAATTGTCCGTGTCAGTAAAAAGATGAGTGGAATTGTGATTAAGCTTGCCAACGTTAGAATTGGGCTTAAATATAGCATCATAATAAAAGTCCCAATCAGAATAATAATCCCGCTCATCAGCTGTGTTATTGACTGGGAAATACTATTCGAGACATTATCAATATCATTGACTAATCGGCTCATTAATTCCCCGTGTGTATGACTATCAAAAAAGGCAACCGGTAGCTTTTGCAGCTTCGCAAACAATGCTTCTCTTAGGCTCCCGACGATTCGTTGGGAAACCCCAGCCATAACCCAGCCTTCTAGAAACGTTAGAGCCCCACTCACTATATAAGCTACGAGCAATACGACCACCATAATTTTTAAAAATCCAAAGTTAACGACACCGTTTTCCGTTGCCATTGCATCTATCGATTGGCCAATTAAATATGGTGAAACAAGTGAAAGAGCCGCATCTATTAAAATAAATAAAAACACGGTCGTCAGTAGCCTTTTTTCTTGCCTAACAAAGGACCAAAGTCGTTTCAATGTGGCACTTACGTTTTTTGGCTTTTCTATCGGTTTTTGATGATGCTTTCCAAAGCCCCCTCCACCTGGGCGTAGATTAGGACCTTGTGACTGGGTGCCTTCCTTTTGTGATTGATTTTTTGCCTCTGAAGACACGCTACAGCACCTCCTTGCCCATCTGAGAGTAATGAATTTCCTGATAAACTTGGCAGTCAGCCATTAATTGTTCATGGGTTCCAGAGCCAACCAGCTTTCCGTCATCTAAAACAAGAATCTTATCGGCATCCTTTATTGACGAAATTCGTTGGGTAATAATGATACATGTTAACTCCACCGCATACTCTTTTAGACTTTTCTTGATTTTGGCCTCTGTTGTTAAGTCCACAGCACTTGTGCTATCATCCAAAATAAGAACTTCCGGCTGTTTCACCAAAGCCCGAGCAATTGACAGCCTCTGCTTCTGGCCCCCGGATAAATTAATGCCACCTTGACCAAGCAATGTATCATAGCCTTCAGGCGCAGCTTTAATAAACGATTCTGCTTCGGCTATTGCGGCTGCTCGCTTTATTTCATCTTCAGTTGCATTCTCCTTACCCCATCGAATGTTTTCTGCGATGGTTCCCGTAAACAGCATCGTCTGCTGCGGCACAACAGCAATTTTTCCTCGTAATTCTTTTAGATTGTATTCACGAACATCCATACCATCAACTTCAACAGAGCCTTCACTTACATCGTAAAAACGGGGAATTAAATTAATTAAACTGCTTTTTCCGGATCCTGTGGAACCAATAACCCCAACAGTCTCACCTGGTAGGCATGTGAATGTGATATTTTTTAAAACAGGTTCTCCCGAAGCCCCTTCATAGGTAAAAGAAACATTGTGAAAGTCAATCTGCCCTTTTGTATTTGGAGACTGCTGGTTTTCTCCTTTTTTATCCAAAAAGTCCCCTGTGTCTACCATTCGATTTTCTTCTGAGAACACTTCACTAATACGACCTGCCGAAGCTTTGGCACGCACGAACATGATAAAAACCATTGAAATCATTCTGAGTGAAAAAAGAATTTGAATCATATAGTTAGTAAAAGCAATGATTTCCCCAACTTGAATGTTGCCGTTTTGAACACCATAGCCACCAAACCAAAGTACAGCTACGATCCCAATATTCATAACAGTCAACATCATCGGGCCAAAAATAGACATCAATCTTGAAACCGATGTCGCGGCCGACTGCAACTCTGAATTTGCCCGCCAGAATTTATTAATCTCAAAATCAAATTGATTAAACGCTTTAACAACCCTGACCCCTGACAAATATTCGCGCATGACACGGTTGACCCAATCCATCGCTTGTTGAACCTTAATAAACCGCGGAAAGCCAAGACGCATATTTAATATAATTAAAATCGCAATGATCGGTACGACTATCGCGAGCACGATTGATAAATCCAGATTCAAGCGCACGGCCATAATGAGCGAACCGATACAAAGCAACGGGGCTCTTACGAAAATCCGCATAAGTCCATTCGTAAAATTCTGAATTTGTGTAACATCATTCGTTAACCTGGTGATCAAGGAAGCCCGGTCAAATTTGTCAATATTTTGGAAGGAAAGCGACTGGATCTTACGAAAAAGATCAGCCCTTAAATCCGCCCCAAAGTTTTGTGATACATAGCTAGAGATAAAATTTCTACTGGTCGCCATTATAGCTCCAAAACCAGTAATCAACAGCATGATTCCGCCCATTTTAAGTACATAATCCATATCCCTGTTAGCAACGCCAACATCGATAATCTGTGCCATAATCGTTGGCAAAAGCAAATCTGCTGTCGCCTCTATTGTTAAAAAAATAACAGCAACCGAAAACGGTAACCAATATTTTTTTGCATATTTTTTCAAAAAACTCATAAAAGGAGACCCACCTTAAATAATTGGATGATTTTCAACATTCTCAACTAAAATATACTCCAATTTAGTGAGAATTCCACTTATTAAGTTTCGGGTTTTATAATATATTGGGATTGTGATTTTGGGGATGGTGCCGGAGACGGGAGATGAATAGAACTGTATTTGAGTTTTGCCTAAGGCCTAGGTTCGGACTCTTGTACGCTGAACTTTCGAAATACTGTCCGATCCGTCGTACGCCCAGACTCAATAAGAAAAAGGGGCTGTTGTGATGTTGAACAGCCCCTTTTTATCTACCACAAAACCGGCTTGGCCACCATAAAATACAGCATGATCATTAGCAGGATCACGTAGCCCCAGGTTGAGCGGTACAGTGTTTGAATTGATTTTTCTTTATCCTTTGTTGGGTCATTAAACTTGCGGACAGTTGGCGAAAAGGCGCGTGCCAAGAAAAACCCAGAGCTAAGCATGACCAAAACCGTCATGACAATCCATGACGTTTTCCATGTCCATGAGGTGAGCCACACGAGCAATATACCTGTAACAACGAGCACATGCCCGGCATGTTTTGATAATTGAACCGTAAACCTAAATAAACTTAAATATGATTGTTCAACATCTTCGTTTGCACCACGAAGCTTTTTAATGAACGGAAGCAATATAAAAAAGGGACCGATGGAAAGGATTACACTAAAAACATGAATATAAAGAATCGTCGTATATATGTGATAGTTCATTTTATATTCGGTCCTAATCTAGTTTACCGATTGGTTAACCAGAATGGGGTTCCTAAGCCCGGCAAGGCTTTATGCTCGCCGGAACTCGTGAACCCATACACGCATTTGCGGTAGCCAAGGCATCCCAGGATGCATTGATAAAATTGATTGTTTGTATTCCTCTAAATTAGCGTATCCTTCTTGGCGGGCATGCTCATCAGCCAGTTCCCCAAGTGACTGTGAATAAACTTTTTCAACAACGAAATCTTGCCCTTCTAGAGTCATCACTTCGCCAATATCAGCATATCTGCCATTTCGACGTGTAGCTGTTTTTTGTCCGTTTAATACTTTTTCAACATCCTCTGGGACTGTTACCAGTCTTTCGATTGTACATGTTTTTGGTGGTAAAGCATTTGTATCATTTTGTTGATGATTCATATTAATGAAAAGCCACCTTCCTATGTAATTTATTGGCAACGTTTTCTATTGGAAACATTGCTTATGTAAGTCCACTTTAACATATATTATTCCCAGATTGCACCTTTAACAACACGTTTTTAGTATTAACTTTTTTAAGCCAAAGGGTCTGGCACTGTGTCCCGCATCGTCAAAAAGAGCCAGAGGACCCGACCCTGTGACCCACACACCAAAATGAACCAGAGAACCCTACACTGCGTCCCAATACATGTTTTTTCCGAAAATCAAAAAGAAAAGCGTTGCAACTTACATAAGTGCCGGCTTGCTAAAACACTGAACCATAATATTGACAAAGGTGGAGACGAAATGGAGAGCACTAGTGAATTTGTAGCGAGAATCCATGATAAACTTTTAGATGATCTTGCTATTAATTCCGAAAATCCAATTAATGCATTGTCATGTGCATCGAAATTATCTCAAAATCAATTCGATGCTCTTGCTTCTATTACATTTAACGGAGGACCTCGCGTTTTAAAAACAAATGATATGGTGACTATGTTAAATGATCCTAAAGTTTTTCCCGATTTTATTGGACCACTTTCCCGTTCAGATCTCAATACTCTGGCCGAAGAAGTAAAAAAGGCATTTACCTATGGATTAGCGCAAGGTTTAGCACCCAGAAGAAACAGGGAAGCTGATCTGTTTTGTAAAGGTCAAAAGTATACACACAATACAATAGAATAGGAGATCTATGAAAGTTTATCAAAAATAACTTTCTATCAGACACGTAGCTTCGCCTTTAATTATTTAAAACCACAATATATTTATACATATATATTGTGGCTTTCTTGAGTCATAATGCACATCACATACTTAAAGAAAGAATAATTCCTTTTTATTTATCATTAATCTTTTTCAACTCAAAATATGTTGCCTCAAGCTGCAAAATAAGTCTTTCATTGTTCACGATAAAAAGACTAAAAGGATATAAATCATTTTTGTCATTTGTAATTGTTATAGATCTTATTATATCGCTGGGATTAAGCCCTAGGTTACCTTCTGCTCGATTGACCTTACTATAAACCAGAAATGATTCAGCATTGGAGTAGACCGTATCAATGTAAATTTTCGGGTTTTTTATGGTATACTGATACCACTTATAGTTAACAATACCTTCCGATGAGAACAAGTCTTTAGTTATAATAATGTTGTCACCAATTACTTTCTGACCTTTTGGGTATTCCGACGCATCATTATATATATAATTAAATCCAAGTAATTTATCAATTTTCCATGTACCAAAGAGAAATTGTTCTGAAATTTTATCTAATTGACTTTCTGGAAAACTAATCGGCGAATCATCATTTGAATTGGATTTTAAACTTTTATTGCTATTTGAACTATTTCCAACATTAGTTTCTGCTGCTTCGGTTACAATTGATCGAGGAGTAGAAGCCTTAAATTCCTCATTAGGCTGGCAACCAGTAGGTAGAAACCCCAATAGAATTGTTACTAGTATTATATTTTTCATCATACCCAACCTTTCTATGTATTACTACTATAATATTCCTAAATTTGGAAAAAAGTAAATTACTTCAAAACTTTGTCGGCAAATATCCTGCAAATGATGTCTAAACCGTTTAATACCTGGCTCAATATACTTCGGGTTGTCATAGAGTACCCAGATAAACTTCAAAATAAATAAAAAGATTGGTTATTGGATTATCAAAAATAATTGTTTATAACAACATGAAGGCCGCTGTGAGGAAACAGCTTGCAGGCACTGAAAAGCAGCCAATCTCATATTGGAAATTGGCTTGCTAATTGTTCTATTTGTTACTGGTAGATTTTATTTGTTCTATAGTCTCAAAAAAACCAGGAACATTTAAATCTACTTTATTTAATCTAGTAATAATACTTAAAATAATCTCTTGCTTAAGATCTTCTCTATTTTTTGGGTGAGTTTGAAGTAATCGCTTATTTATAATGGGTTCTAATAATTTAATAATCTTTTCGACATTCTGTGATTCGTGCAATACCTTCTCACTCCTTCTTTTGTTTAACAACTTCTGCAAGTTGTACAATAGCGTTTTCTAATGACTCTATCTTGTTTTCAAACCTATGAAGTAAATAAATACTAATAGCGATTGGGAAACCCATATTACCTATTAATGTAATGATGTCATAATCCAATACCTAACAACTCCTTCTTAGTTTTTTTAGGGCTTTATTACGGGTTTTAGAAACAGCCTGTTGGGAAATACAAAGTATTTTAGCAATCTCTTTATCTTTTAAATCATCAATATAGGACATTGACAGTATATTTTTTTGATGTTGGGATAAGCTGCGTAATTTCTTTATTAGCTCAACATTTTCAATATAATCCTCAATGTGTTTAGAATTTATCAGATAATCATAGGCCTCTAATACCGCAATGTTGTCTATTAAAGTTATATTTTCCTCATTATCAATTGAGTTAGCATAAAATAAAATCACTCCATAAGAATATATGTTCTTTTTTGTTCAAAAAAATATTTTGCTTTTTTATAACCAAAATGTAAAACAATTAATTACTATATAAAGTAAAATTCCTTTTTTAAAATACAACCTTCCGATTAAATTTTACAGTATTATCCTTTAATCAGCAATAAAAATGCGAAAATACGTTCGTTATCAGTGTTTTCGTATTTAGCTATTTGCAAATGCCGTTTTTGTACTTATCTCGGACTTACCACTGAATTTAGAGTAAGTAAGGAACAAGAGCGCAATAGTTTGAATAAGACAAATAAAAAAGTCGTTTACTTCTATATTTAGAGCCAAAAAAGTAACTACCCAATCAAAGGTGGCTCCATCCATTTGGAAAATTATTTATAATTAGACCTGTGTGACGACGACGAATTTCTTATCAAGGAATAGCTTTTTCTTCAATTTTTCGAAGCCAAATTTGAATTGCCCATTCGCTTTGTCCGTAGAACTTTTTGATGCTGTTTGATCCATTTAAAAAACAACTCAATTGCCCACCTTGATTTATACATCCCTGAAATTTCTTCAGCACTCAAATCAAAACGATTGGTGATTAAGATAAATTGTCAATGCTACAATTTGTAAGTTTGGATTAAAACGATGAACAAATTACGAGTTGTATTTATGGAAGGTTATGTTAAAATGTACCAAGGAAATTACTGTAGAAGGGGATGAAAAATATTTTTATAACTTCCAATTTAACAATTTTGTACTTAAATTTAGCACTTTTTGTTTTGTTCACAATTAATTCGTTATTTAATTTACTTACTAATAATAAAATGACTAAAAAATTACTAATTGTATATAGTGTTATACAAATATTGGTCATCATTCTTTTTATAATTAACTTTAGCGCTATCTTTACTGTATTGGATATTAAATCGTATGTATTTTGGTTATTCGTCTTTGCTGTTGTGCTATTTCTTCTAATAAACCTCATACGAACAATAAAAAAGAATAAAGCATGAACCCGTTTAGGGGTTCATGCTTATTTTTTATCCGAATCTCCATGCAATGTATGCACCAGTATCTGTTCGGACTTCTTCTACACCGTTTGTGCTATTGTAATGTGTAGTAATCTGTTGGAAATACATACCTTTATCAACCAACTTTACCTCTACAGCCCAACCCACTCTTGGTGCTATAGATTCTTTTTTGGTTTCATAATAAATGATGTTTTGAAATGATAATACAGAATCAGTAATGCTTAACATCGAATTAGCAAGTTTTGTAGCGATTGATAAGTATTTAAGGCCTGAAAGAGTTCCTGCGGTAGTAAAAGTGATAAATTTAATTAATTCGCCTCTCTTCCAATTTTCTACGTCTTGAGCAGTGAATACTGTTCGAACAGGATTAGAATTCTTTACTTTAACCCAAGGGTAAGCAACTTGCCAACTGTAACCTGTATTAGTGGATAATTTAACTTTGTATTCTCCTAACAAGGGTACATCTACTAGTGCGGTAGTATAATTTGAACTACTTGTAGAACATCTAATCCAGTAAATAAGTTTAGATGTATGTGTGAAATTTTTTCATATGTTAAAATATGTTAAAATATGTTAAAATTAAAACCAGCAGCTCCTGTTTTTTTATGAAAAAATATTAAAAGGTATTTTTTCTTGTAGCTTAATTGAATTAGGCATGGGTAAGCGATTATTCCGATTAAAAAATTATTCCGATATTTTTACTCAATCTTGGCTTTTTGCTATTCCGCTAGCAGAAAAATCGGAATAACTTATAGCTAAGGTCTGGTTGATATCCTATTCTGAATTTGTAGTTAATCTTCAAAATCAGAGAGGAGAATTCAAAATGCAATCAAAACCTATAGTAGAGGGAATCGAAGCTGTCATGAAATTTTGCAACGATTTCCGTAGTTCAGAAACTATCAAAGAGTACTCCAAGGCATGCGAAGCAATCCTAACTTTCTACAAGGAGCATCAACAAGCTTCTTGCGAAGCTGATATCAACAACCAAATTAGATATGAACTCCAACTACCTTCTAAGGAGAAGCAGTCTCTGAAATACTCAGGAGACAGATACACATTCCGTATACTTGGTATGTTGGATGATTATTATGCTAACCAACCTTTCAAGGCAACATATCCTGCCGTAAGCCGATACAAGCATCGGCTTGAACCTTTTTATCAAAATCTTGCGGAAGAGTTTCGGTCCAGTTTAGCGGTAAAGAAAAATACTGTAGCTATGCTTTACTCCATTGCAAGAGATTTTTTCTATCACCTACAGCAACTGTCAGTTACTGACCTTGCAACTATAAATCAGGAAATTCTTTATGATTTTCTTATGATGGAATATAAAGATCATCAGGGCTGTTGATATAGCAAACATAAAACTAGCAGATATCAACTGGAGGGAAATGACTATCCACTTTGTCCAGCACAAGACAGGGTTTGGTTTATCTCTTCCTTTGGTTGCTGATGCTGCTGTAGCCGTTGCCGACTATATATTAAATGCCCGCCCTAAAGCAGACAGCCCATATATCTTTCTCACTGAAATAGCCCCTTACAGAAGGCTCAGTGACAAATCCAGTGTTGCGAATGTTCTTAATAAGTATATTAAAATCTCTGGTATTGAAAAGAAAAGGCATGACGGAAAATCCTTTCATGCTTTCAGGCGGAGCATGGGCATCTGGTTGCTTGACACAGCATCTTCACCAGAAATGATTTCGCAGATTTTGGGCCATCAAAGTAAGGATGTCCTCAAAAGATATCTGCCGCTATCTCCTTCCAAACTCAGCATCTGTGCCCTTGGATTTGATGGGATACAGGTAGAGTCGGAGGTGTACAGATGAGATACCAGTTCAACAGCCTGTTCGCTGATGACATTCTTGCATATATAAAGTTGCGCTGCTCTCTGGGAAACAAAGAAGATACCTTTGCTCGCAGTCTCCATTCCTTTGACGTTTTCTGCACGGAAAAGTATCCTGACAGAGCTGAACTTTCACAGGAAATGGCTGAGAGCTGGTGTTCCTTAAGACAAAATGAGAAAGAGAATACCTTGCGGTTCCGTACAAATATACTCCGAAGTTTTTCAAAATACCTTATCAGCATTGGTAAAAACGCCTATGTCCTTCCAGATGGTTTCGCTGGAAAAGGGGTAGCTTTTATGCCATATCTATATAATGATATGGAACTGAGTAGTTTTTTTAACGGGGCGGATCACCTGTCGCCCCATCCTTTATCGCCATACAGAGAATACGTTATACCCGTTATGTTCCGGGTGCTCTATTGCTGCGGTCTGCGTCCTCAGGAAGTAAGACATCTAAAGCTTAGCGATGTCAACCTTGAGGATGGTTATTTTTACATCGAAGACTCCAAAAGAAAAAAGGATCGCATTGTGACAATGTCGCCGGAATTGCTTGAATTATGCCGCAAATATAATTGCCTTATCCAGACGGTTCTCCCAGGAAGGGAGTATTTCTTTCAGAATCCTAATGGCGGGCCTTACCGGTCAGCCTGTATTCAGAAGTATTTCTATAAATGCTGGAAATCCGCAAGGGTTTCATTCTCGCAGGATCACAAACCGAGGGTATACGACTTTCGGCATAATTTTGCCACCCGGATAATCATTAATTGGATGAATGAAGATAAGGATGTTATGAACCTTCTTCCTTATCTAAGCACATATATGGGGCACTCATCTTTAGAGTATACGGCTTATTATATTCATCTTGTCCCAGAACATCTTAAATCTTCGATTTCGACCGACTGGACTTGTAATCGGGAGGTTCCCAATTATGAAGATTAAGGACAAGCGATTATTCGAACTGTTAAAGGAATATCTTACAGTCTATCTACCATCACAAAAGACTGTGAGCCCTAACACAGTAAAATCCTACAGGGAGACCCTAAACCTTTATATAGAATTTCTTTGCAGTAGTAATAATCTGCAGCTAAAGGACATCTCCTTTAAAAACATTTCAGTTGGCAGTATCAATGCCTTTTTAAAATGGCTTGAGGATGAACGTCATTGCGGATTAACAACACTAAACCATCGTTTGTCAGTGATACGAGCATTTTTGAAATATGTTGGAATGAAAGTGCCAACATACAATGATTATTACTTATCAGCAAGTCAGGTTGCCAAACGTAAACCTGAAAGAAAACTGACGGTAGACCATTTTAGTGAGGAGGCATTGAATGTAATACTCAGCCAGCCTGATCCCCAGACTAGGAAGGGACACCGCGATTTGTTTTATATGATCCTTTTGTATGATACCGGAGCACGGGACTGTGAAATCCTAAATCTAATGCCAAAAGATGTTGTTACAGAAACAGGATCTCCTTATATCATTGTTCATGGAAAGGGAAAGCAAATACGAATGATACCCATCATGAAGGAAACTGTCCAGCATTATAAAAGTTACATGAAACGGTTTCACCAAGATAAAGAAAATAATGTTCCCGTATTTTATACAGAAATCCACGGGGCAAAGCACACTATGTCCGACGATAACGTTGCCCGTTTCATTAAAAAGTATGCGTCTTTAGCTAGATCAACGTGTGCAGATGTTCCAGAAAGAGTGACACCGCACATGTACCGTCATAGCAGAGCATTGAACCTTTATCGTAAAGGCGTACCTTTGCCGCTCATTTCCGAGTGGCTAGGGCATTCAAATCTTGAGACAACATTGATTTATGCCTATGCAGATACCGAAATGAAAAGGGCTGCAATTGAAGAGGTAACTAACACCAATCATCCTATTAGAAAAACTAAAGGATTTGAAAGTGTCGCCTTGGACAATGATACTCTCAAAAGACTCTACGGATTAAGGTAAACGGCAAAAAGTTATTCCGATAGTTTTGTTTGAATTGATTAGGCTTTCAAGCATACCAATTTCAAAAGTCGGAATAACTTTTTAATCGGAATAATCCGTTTTATCCCGATGTCGTAATAAAATTGACATCACCTAATACTGACAGATGAAGTCTAGTTATATTTAGCTGTGATGATGGATTTATGCGGCAAGGAACTTGTTGGCTGGCCGATGGGAAAGAGAATGACCAAAGATTATCTGGTTACATACTTAAATAACGCTCGAAATAAGCGCGAAAAAGTAAGAGATGTAATAGTCTACTCGGACAGAGGGAGCCTATAGTGTTCAAACGAGTACCGAAGGATGTTTAAAAAAGAGTGCTATCAGTGTTCCATGGGCCAGAAAGGGAACTGTTACGATAACGCTCCAATGGAGAGCTTTTGGGCAAACCCAAGCAATAATGGCTTAATGGCAAGCTTTTCAAAACACGCAACGAAGTGCGTGCGGCTGTATTTCGGCATATTAAATCCTACTACTACCGCAAAAAAATTATACGCTGTAAACAGCTATATGATGTCTGAAGAGATTGTGACACAATCAAAAAAATAAAAAAGGGTGTGCAATATGAAAAAAAGATTATTGGTTTGTATTACGATCATGTTGATGCTATCATCGGCTTGTGAAAATGTTAAAACAACATCAACTCCGAGGACATCCAATCCTTCGAATAATAGCGTAGAAAATGCAACGGTTCCCCCAGGTGTGGAAACTTCTCAAACAAATACTACTAGTGAGCCTGAACCTGAAACGGATGAGTCTATTATTCCAAAAAATACAGCTGAATATTGTTCTGGGGTATGGACAAATTTGGATAGTGAAACTGAAACGTTTTTTTATGGAACTTGGAAAGTTGAGAAACTTTTAGGATTTGCAAATTCATATAATGATGCTTCTGAATATCCAACGGGGCAAAAAATTATTGGGGATGAATTTATAATCAAAAAAGACTTCTTTTCATCAAAAGGACTTAAAAACTATAATGATTATCAATATGAACTAAAAAATCCATTATATAGGATGGAGTGGATATGCTATAATACAGACTCTTTTTATAGATTATTTAAAATAAATCCTGATGTTTTAAATATAAATTTAAATGATAAAGTGAAAGATATAGGCATAAGTGATTCTTCTACAAAACTTGGTGTACCCCTAAGTTTTTTTATTGTTAATAATGATAGGCTTATCTTGACATTAGAGGCAACAAACTTTGAGCTAAAAAAAGTCACTGATTAAATGAATTCAGGTTATATAATAAACTTTGTGCTAATAGAATAGAAAATCCCCAAGAAGGCAAGGATGGCCTGTGTAACGATTCTGAAAATGCTTGTGAATCTCGTCTTTTAAACAAGAAAAATTAGCCTAAAGGCTAATCTTTCTTATTTTTATTTAAAGACGAAGCAACGTGTCTGATAGAAAGTTATTTTTGATAAACTTTCATTATAATGCTATTCCGATTAGGGGTACAAACCATAGAACCGCCTGGGTTGCACTTCTACATTGTCCCACCTTGTTTTATGGTAAAAAGGGCCAATAATACTTTAGATAAATGGGGGTTTTTTAAACCAATTATTTCTTTTCCTGCGAAGATTGTCGGGTTTTACTTACATAAGATTTAATGCAGACCCATTTATTGGTTATTTAATACCAGTAAAGTAAGACAAATTGTGATACTCACGTAATTGCTAAGTTTTTCAAAAAGCTAATCCATTTTACTTTGACTATGCGACTTATTAGGCAATCTTTTTTCAGGATGGCCTTTCCCGCGTTTGCGATTTTGCTCATCTTTTTGTTGTTTATCATGTATTCTCGCTACAAATTCACTTGTGCTCTCCATTTCGTCTCCACCTTTATCAATGTTATGGTTTAGCGTTTTGGCGGCTTTTTAAATATTGGGCACTGCCACGCTTTTCTTTTTGTTACTATACCCATTTTGAGATAAAAAATGTAGCGGTGGAGCATTAAATTTAAATTTGGCTATGTAGTATTTCAACATACAATCATCTCAATTTTCAAGCCTGTGGACAAGGTGGGATTTAATGCCTATGGGACTTTTGATGACAGGGGGATTCCTCCATATGAAGTAGCGTACTCCAAAGTTGGCTCAATGTAAGTCTTCCCAATATTCGTTTTAATTGTGTTATAATAAATTCCCAGAATATGTTTCTTTCTTTGGCGTTTTGGATCAGTTTAAAGCCTATTCTATTAAAGATTGGAGTATTTTAAATTAGAATTTTCGTATTAGAGCCTTCGAAATTCAGGGTTATTTAATATATCCAAGGGGTGGGAAATATATGAGATCAATTTTTTTAAAGTTCCTATTCGTTTTGTCAATTACTTTAACATTGGTGGCGGGAAATATAAATATTGCTTCAGCTTATAATCATGGGTGGTCCTCTCATGCAATATCAAATTTTTTGGAAAATAAAGTGGATGCTCCAGATGTTTTGAAGGATGAAAAATACTTGGAAAGTTTGACTAGGGAAGATTTTGCAGGATTGATTATTGCTTTTTATGGAATAGCAACTAAAACTGATAAAAATAGTGTAGAGTTGAAACAGCATCCATTTAAAGATACAAATTCTATAGATGTTCAAAGAGCGTACTCATTGGGAATTATAAAAGGAATTAGTAAATCTGAGTACGGTTCGGCAGCTAGCCTAACTAGGGAAGAGTTTGCAACAATGATCAAGCGGTTCTTAAATATGAATGGAATCAACACAGATGCAACTGGTAATTTAAATCAATATGCTGATAAAAATGAAATAAGTAATTGGGCTTATAACTCTATGCTTTATTGTGTTAATAAAGGGATTATTAGGGGTGTTGGTGTTAGAGAACCGAAACTAGATCCTAAATCACCTATTACTGTAGAACAAGCCCTTACCATTTTAAATAGAATCGCTTTAGAATATAACTGGTTTACCCCTTCGAAAGATGTTTATTATAGTGGCTTTTTAGTACCAATAAATAATGAATTGACCGTTATTACAGATGGAGACACTACTAGTATACATATAGAGTGGAGTAAGATAAAAGACTATACTAAGTTAGAAAACGACTTATTTTATATGTTAAATAGTAAAATAAAAGATACCACGAAAACAAGTGAGATAGTAAAACGTATCATGAATACACAATTTGATTATGAAAATGGAATTAGGAAAAATTTATGGTCAGATAGTTTTGAAATTGGAGAAATGAAGGTATATATGAATACCGATGACAATGACGCTGTAACTTGGCTACACGTAGAGTAATATTAGTATTAAGTTAGAAAACAAGGGGTGCTGCATATGCGACAACGACACCCTTTGTTTGATGAAAAATGAATTATCTAAAATCACAAGAACCTGTGTCTTTAACGTATCCTTCGCTGTCTTCTGTCGGGGTCAGATATCCGTATCTATTGCCATTCATTGAGCCTTCGTCAGCATACCGTGTTAAAACGCTATTATTTATTCTTAATTTTTCATATGAATAACTTGTTGTAGTAAGTGTAGTCCTTGAGAAGGTTTTTATTTTGACAGAATGAACAGTCATCCCTTCTTAATCAACGAGGTAAAGATGATGTTAAGCCTTCTCGCTTATAATTTAACCAATTGGTTACGAACCCTTTGCTTTCCTGAAGGGCAAAAGGCCATGCAAATTGATACCATACGGACTCGAATCATTAAGGTTGCCAGTAAACTGGTGAAATCAGGTAGATCCTTTTACTTTAAATTATCATCGAGTTTCGTCTATCAGAAGTTCTTTTGGAACGTGTTTGGTCGAGTATAAAAACTCCAGATTGAGTAGCTTAAAAATCGGCTTTTTATTAACAGTACATGAAATTGCACTTACTTGTGGAGGAATCCACACATTTTAAGGAACTATGAATATTTCAGGATGAAGTAAATAGATACTAATAGCAATTGGAAAATTTATATTACCAATTAATGTAATGATGTCATAATCCAATACCTAACAACTCCTTCTTAGTTTTTCTAGGGCTTTATTACGGGTTTTGGAAACAGCCTGTTGGGAAATACACAGTATTTCAGCAATCTCTTTATCTTTTAAATCATCAATATAGGACATTGACAGTATATTTTTTTGATGTTGGGATAAGCTGCGTAATTTCTTTATTAGTTCAACATTTTCAATATAATCTTCGATGCACTTGGAATTTGTCGGGTATTCATAAGTCTCTGATACTGCAATGTTGTCTACTAAAGTCATATTTTCCTCATCATCAATTGATTTATCTAATATAACCATGCACCGTTCTTCTCTCTTTCTTTCACTTTTATCAAAATTGATTGAAAGGTAATAAATGTATTGCGAAAAGTAGCTTAATATCCTTACAGCACGAAAATGTTCTTTAAACCTTTCATCTAATGCCTTCTGATTTTCTGGGGTTGGTTTTTTTAAAAAGAGCAGAAGTAAATTTTGATTTTCCTTTTCAGAGACAAATGTCTTTATAATTGGATTATCTAGTGCTTCTTTTGGAATTAATTGAGTTAGCATAAAATAAAATCACCCTCATAAGAATGTATGTTCCTTTTTTGTTCAAAAAAATATTTCGCTTTTTTATAACCAAAAGGTTAAATAATTAATTACTATATAAAGTAAAATTCCCTTTTTAAAATACAACCTTTCAATTAAATTTTACAATATTAACCTTTTATCAACAACAATAATAAGAAAATATGTTCGTTAGTTGTATGTTGAATTTAGCTATGGTAAACGCCTTTTCACTAAACAGTAAGGAGAATGGATAGTAACTTTAAAGGTTTTATGGAGTGCCAAGCATGATTGCCAAAGCCATGTAACCGTCAAGTAGTTTTGAACACTTTTCGCTAATTAAGTTTGAACACTTTTTATGATGATTCAAATTCCCCACCTATTTTTCATAGGCAAGGGAATGATTAATTAAAAATTGTTGAGCGATGTTTTAATCTCCAGCTGTCATTCTCATTTAATTGAATAACTTCTACTCTATGAAGTAATCGATCTAAAATTGCGGTAGTGATTCCCTGGTCTCCCATCAACTCCACCCATTGCTCAGGACCTTTATTAGAGGTGATGATAATGGAACTTTGTTCATATAAATGGTTTATTAGATGAAAAAAAAGATTGGCTTCGCGTTGATCCATTGCCATATACATTAAATCATCAATAATAACCAAATCAGCTTCTCTTAATCTTTTAAGCTGCACTTTCGATTTTTGAATATATTCTTCTGTTTTCAATAGTTGTACAAGTTCGCCCATAGTTGAAAAGACAACCTTATATCCCTTTTGAATGGCGTCAATACCTAAACCGATCGCAAGGAAGGTCTTTCCAGCCCCAGGCGGCCCTAGTAGGATTATATTATACTGCTGATCCAACCAGTTAAGCTCTCTTAACTGGTTTAATTGTCGGGTACTCAGGGCTGCTTGCTCTTCTATATTAAATTCGTTTAATGTCTTATAATAAGGAAACCTTGCCCACTTGAGCCTCTTTTCCACATTTTTTTCTTCCCGTCTTTTTAACTCATATGTAAGGATTTCCTGTAGGATCTCTTGATAAGTCCAAGACATTTTTTCCGCATTACGAAGTAATACAGGCAGTTCATTTGCTACTTCCGTCATCCGAAGATGGCGGAATTGCTCTTGAAGAAGTTGTACCGTTTTAGTCATCATGAAGCGCCTCCTAAAATTTCAATATATTGTTCCATATCCCTAGTTGCTGCCGTAGCTTTTATTGCGGGGTTGACTGTTTTTGATTTTTGCATCGTAGGTACTTTAGGAGTTTCTTTTTCTTTTAGTCTAGCGAAATGTTGGGCAATATCACGAAGATCGTTACCACTCCATAACTGGTCTTTAATGCAAACATCTAGGGCTTCGTTTATGTCTGATCGAAAATGGGTAATGGCGTATTGAATGACTTGAAGTTGATCACGTATGTATCTTGGATACCGGCATCCTACTTCATGTATAAATTGTTCAGCCTTTTCTTGATTTTCAAATTGACGAATCACAGTTTCCTTGTATGCTTGAATTCCTTTTGAGCGATCCCTTGTATGTTGGCGATTCTTAATCAATTCCCCTTTTCCATGGGATATTTTGTGTCTAGCTAATATCTCCCCTTGTGGCTCTTTCCGAATAATGAGGTTTTCCTCCTGAATTTCTATATAGACCTTATTTTCTCCCCTTGGGCGATAAGTTCCTAATGGGAGTGAATAACGATTAGATTTGTATTTTATAACATTGTCCTTATGGACAGTTCTTGTTATACTAGAACCAAGGTTGCTCTCGAAAGAGAGTAGGGGAGAGACTGGCTTTAAGTGTTGCTTTTCGAGGGCGTGCACTTCTACCGGTCTCTTTTTTGTTGTATTGTGTACATTGTAATTCCCCGTCCTTTCTAACCATGCAATACACTTCTCATTCCATGTCTCTAAATTTGAAAATATCCTGTGTTTCACAAAATTCCTTTTCACATATTTCACCACATTTTCAACTCGTCCTTTACTTTCTGGGTCTGCCTTACGGCATAAATAAATTCGAAAACCTCTATCTTGCTTGTATGCTTGAAATTCACTCGTCAGAATAATATCACCAGCATTTTCGCTGACTGTAATCAGATGGTCTTGGTCATATACAATCTCTTTTGGCATTCCTCCAAAAAATTGAAAAGCCTTTTCATGACAGCTAATGGTATCTCTTGTAGTAAAAGGCCTATCTAAAAATTCCACATACTTAAAGCGAGAATGCGACAAAACAAACGTAATAAAATATAATTTGACATCCTTCTTTTCTAAATTTTTAACCGTTATTTCACCCCAATCCACCTGCATTTGTTGTCCCATCGGTAATTCCTCTATTGCTTCATATGATCTAACATGTAAAACCTTAGGAATATGGTAAACATCTCGAAGATGACTTACATAGTTTCTAACCGTACTTCCCCCAACCACTAAATCCGGATAATGCTCTTTTAACCAAGCCTCCACTTGAGCTGAAGACATGTCCGGATCGTTTTTCAGCCAACTTAATATCTTATCCTGATATGAATCCAATTTCTTTGTTCTGCTACCAAGAGAGGCTGCCCAATCTTTTGCTTCCTCGAATGTCATTTTTAAATATTTATTGACTGTATTTCTCGAAATACCCAGTTTTCTAGCAATTGCAGACCTACTAAAACCTTTCTCCCTTAATTGATGAATTTCTAAAAACAAGATTAATTTTTCCACCTTTCTCATACCCTCCAACTAAACAAATGATGATAGCTTTATCATAGCTTAGTAGAGGATTAATTTGGTAAAAAAGTGTTCAATCTTATCTGGCGGAAACTGTTAATAATAGTTTAGCAGTTACAAGCCAATCCTTGGTACCGGCAGCTTGGCTTTTAAAACAAGTAAAATGCGACAACTATCTTTTCGAACACTGGCATCTATCATGCCGTTTTTGAACTTATCTCGAACTTACCCACGATTTAGAGTAAGAAACAGGAGCGTGATAGTTTGAATAAGACAAATTAAAAAGTCGTTTCCTTCTATATTTAGGAAACGACTTTTTTACGTTTAAATTTGTTAGCATGAAAATAACGCTATTTTTTACATTACGCAACTTAAGAATAAAAGAAGGTTTATAACTAAGTTTTACATATATCTCGGCTGATCCCCCTATCAGGCTCCAACAGAAGAAAGCGAAGAAAATGTTAAAGATACTCGATCTTGTTTATTAAAATTACCAGTTGCCACTTTGTTAATTCCACTCATACTTAAAAAACCCATGAAAATTGTTACAAAGCCTTCTCTATTTAGATTTGCTATCGCAATTTATAATTTCCGAAAAATACTACTGTATTTTATTAATTTTTAAAAAATTATTTTTAGGGTTTATTTTTTAGTAAGAAAATCCCCTTTATAAATTGTAGGACAAACAATCTGGCCAGTGAGAAATCCTAACAAAATAATGCAATTCAAAAACTTAATAACAAAAAATCAATTAACAAAGGAGTTTTATTATGTCAAATTTTTCTTTAGGCACAGATGGGGCAAACCTTATCAAAAAATATGAGGGATTTAGCTTGAAATTTTATGGAGATCCATATGGGTATCCGACAGTTGGATGGGGACATTTGATAACAAAGACTAAAACATATACTAAAAATACAACAGGTAATCCAAATGATTCTCTTCTATCCCAAGCAGAAGCTGATGCTTTATCAAAATCTTTAAATCTGGGTTATACTTCACCAATTTCTCAGGCTAAAGCAGATACTTTCTTTGCTAATGATACTGTAAAAGCTGTAGGGGATGTAAATAAGTTAGTACTTCCTACAGGTTGTCAACTTTCACAATCTCAATTTGATGCACTTGTTTCATTAACATTCAATGGAGGTTCTAAGGTGCTTGAAACTAATGATGTACAAGTTATGCTTGCCACTCCGCAAATATATCCAAATTTTGTTGGACCAATTACACCAACTGAAATTGATACTTGTTCAAGATTAGTCAGCAAAGCATTTTCATATGACAGGAATTTACAAAGAAGAAGAAATGAAGAAGCAACTTTATTTTGTAAAGGCCGAGTATATACACACAAATACCCAGTATATACATTATAGTTTAATCGAGTAGAAATATAAAGCAATTTTTACGATATCAACAAGAAAGATTAGCCTTTAGGCTAATCTTTCTTAATTTAAAGACAAGATTCACAAGCATTTTCAGAATCACTACACAGGCCATCTTTCCCTTCTTGGAGATTTTCTATTCTATTAGCACAAAGTTTATTACATAACCTGAATTCATTTAATCAGTGACTTTTTTCAACTCAAAATTTGTTGCCTCTAATAACAAGATAAGCCTATCATTATTAACAATAAAAAAGCTTAGAGGTACACCAAGTTCTGCAGAGGGGCCACGTATTGATATCCATTTCACTTTATCATTTAAATTTATATTTAAAACATCAGGATCTAATTTAAATAATCTGTAAAAAGAAGTTGTATTATAGCATATCGATTCAATACTGTATAATGGATCTTTTATTTCATATTGATAATCATTATAGTTTTTAAGCCCTTTTGATGAAAAGAAGTCTTTTTTGATTATAAATTCATCCCCAATAATTTTTTGCCCTGTTGGATATTCAGAAGCATCATTATATGAATTTGCAAATCCTAAAAGTTTCTCAACTTTCCAAGTTCCATAGAAAGACTTTTCAGTTTCACTATCCAAATTTATCCGTTCATGAGAACAATATTCAGCTGTATTTTTTGGAATAATAGGCTCATCCGTTTCAGGTTCAGGCTCACTAGAAGGATTTGTTTGAGAAGTTTCTGCACTTGAAGAAACAGTTGCATTTTCTACGCTATTATTCGAAGGATTTGAAGTCCCGGAGTTGATGTCGTTTCAACACTTTCACAAGCCGATGATAGCATCAACATGAGCGTAATACAAACCAATAATCTTTTTTTCATATTGCACACCCTTTTTTGATTGTGTCATAATCTCCTTTATCTTGTTCATCTTACCCAACCTTTCTATGCATCATCACTATCATATCCTTAAAATGGAAAAATATAAATATAAAAATTATGAAAAGCCTTGAAAAACAGGGCTTTTTGTGGAGTTATTTGATGGTTTTTATGCTATATGTGCGAATTTAGAAGATCATGCTCCAGACATTATAAAGATTAATCACAGACGTTGGAAAATAGAAGAGTGTTTTTTCATCATGAAAAGCGAATTTAAAGCTAGACTCGTATACCTAAGCCGGGACGATAGGATAGAGGCTCATTTCACTACCTGCTTTCTATCAATGATATTATTAAGAGACACAAAAAGATAAAAAAAGCACTCCATTTTTATAACATATAGAAAAGCTTGAAATGCCCTAGTTATAAGGGATTCCAAGCCTTTTCTGTTCTCCAAGTGTCAAAGATGGGATTTTACCCCTTTAATATATTTCATATGAAGTATAGCCTCGTGTAATAAGAACCAAATAATTTCCGGTATTTTACAAACCTTACAGTAATATTCCGATTTTTTCATGTTAAAATTAGACTTGAATGCTCTATTTAAAATTGAATGGGGGTACAGATATATCCATGAAGAAAGAGATTATGCTATATTGTCTAATGATTTTTTTACTGGTTGGAGGGGTTGGTTGTAATCAATCTTCTAAAAGAGAAATTTTAAATGTTAACGGTCAGCGGCAGGAAGGAAATGTAACCTCTGAGGAGAAAAGTTTATCCATTAGCATTATTCCAAAAGATGAAGTACTAATTATATTAAATAATATTAAGAATCCAATTGAATTAAATGAACAGTTATTAAATAGTGATAAACAATCAATAGTTGATGCTTTTATCCAGATTGAAGAATGGACAAATAATGCTTTAACTTTAAGTGGTATAGGTGATGGTAGTTATATCGATTATAAGGCTAGAGAGGAAATTAAAAAGAAATTAATGGCTTATCATGATGTAGAACACATAGATAAACTACTAGCCTATTACTATCCTGAAAATCCTGAATATATACCTGCAGAACACTATGGAAAGGCTAAGGGCCTTTACCTTATGCGAGCGACTGAAGCTTGGGGTACCGGTTCACTGGACTTTGCTAACAAAAAAGGAACAGTTTCAAACATTAGTGTTAAGTATAACGAAGATAATATTTTAGTCACTTTTGAGGGTGAATACAAACAAATAGATGATGTTATTCATTTTAAGAGAACTTTTTCGTTAATTAAACAGAAGCGTGAAGGGAATTTTGTAATTCATAACTCCGCATTAGAAGAGCCCCTAGGTAACTTTCCATCATTACCGTTTTAAAAACATTATACTTTTTCTGTAACTGTACTTTATTAAAAATTTAAGGGAAGTCGTAGTATATCGGACTTCCCTTAAACAACTAAATATAATTCCGAGGATTTACAGGTGTTGAGTTACTGTTTGAATTTGTACATCCTGAACTTGGACATGTTCTCGTTTCAAAATGAAGATGTGTACCAGTTGATGTACCTGTATTACCCATTTCTCCAATTTTTTGTCCTGCTGTTACATAATCGTTAAGATTTACAATAATTTTAGATAAATGAGCATACCTTGTTTGGACATACTGCCCATTAAGGCTGTGATTGATATAAATTACGTTTCCATAACCGCTAAGTTCCCCATCTTTAAATACACCACGAACATTCCCATTCGCCATTGCATAAATTGGGTCTCGGTCTACTTTAGATGTTTTTGCTCAGATATCAATACCTTTGTGAGAACCTGAAAATTCTTGTGTTACTCTAGTTGATTCTGTTGGCCATGTATATGTCATTGTGCATACCTCCTAAATTAATTTAAATTGAGTTTCAGCAATGAGGCCAAAATAGAAAGTTGCCTCAAACTTTCTACTTTTTTGGTGCTGATATTATATAAAGGAAAAATGTCTAACTATTTTACAACCCAAATTACAAAAAATTTAATTTTGTCTATAGAATCCACAGGTTCTTTTTTTCAAATATGGAGGACTAATCCCACAAAGGCTTCAACCCTTCAAAATCCCAATGCAAAAGCCAAATTAAAAATCAGGTGGTACCCAATCCATCTGATTTTCCAATTCTAAGACAAAATAAAATTACTTCTCCCCCTTACCAAAGCCCTCCAGTAGAGGATTTTAAAGGAACACGGGGGTCGGTTTGCGTGTTCCATTTGGAACATGAGAAATTGAAAAAATACAAAAACAAATGGAGAAAAACGACTCGTTTTTCTCCATTTGTTTTATTTCAGGGGCTTATCAGACGACCCCCTCTTTAACTTAATAATACCTTTCATTATCACCCTAAAAATACCCTCTAGCAAAAATATCTTTATCATTCACATCTACTGGGGAAATCCCTTCTGAATATGAACCACTTATTTTGATTCCCTTTATTCCATATTTGAAAAATAGAGCACCTGTGGATTTATCCACAAGTAGTTCATAAGGTCCCTCTAATATCCAATATCCCGCTATTTCATCTTTATATTCTAATTTATCTATTTTTTGTCGAATCTCAGCCAATGCCCGATTTGAGCTATCACTACCATTTACATATTTATCATTCATTAAAAATGTGCTGTACGCCGTTTCCATGGCTTTTCCAGCTAACTTCAAAGCATCTTCTTTTGACACCTCATTCGCTCTATTATCAAGAGAAATTAATGGATTCCCAAAGGGCATAATGGGGACACAGTTCCCGACCCTCTGGCTCAATATGGTCACTATAATCTGATAACCCAGTAACCCCCACTTTATTTCATAGTCTATTTCATGTATAATAAGAATATAATAAAAAAGAGAAGCGTGCCAAACGCTTCTCAACGCAACTGCTACCATTAGGGTGGTGGTTGTCTATAAAGGTTTACTTTTTACGAGAACCACCCTTTTGCTTGCGACGGCGTAGGGTGGTTTTCTCGTGTACTTGTTCTAAAAAGTTTTTCCGAAAGAAATATGCACCAATTTCACGTACAATCCCCTTCAGAACTTCTCTGAAAAATTCAAGAAACGTTTCCATGATTATCACCTCCTTTCCAATAGGAAAGAAGAGTAACAACCATCCACCCTTTAGTATTCAGTTGCCTATTTATTTTAACACAACCTACTAATCAACCATCCTCACATTCTTCGACAAAATCCGGGACGTCACTGTAACGGGGCCTTTTAAAATCCCATATTCTACTATTCTCGACTTTTTTCGAGCGGTGACAGGCACCTAATAATAATAAAGAAATTGAATCCTATATAAATGAATTTGGTAATATTCTACAAATGTACAACGAAATGTTTAATACAAATTATTCACTGCTGAATATTGCCATGCATTAGTACCAGCATTGCCTTCTTTTTGATCCACTCAAATTTGCTATGTCAAAATAGGTATTTGAACCTAACCTTAAGGGGTGGTCCCATTTTGAGGTCTTGACAATGAGCCTCTGTGGTAATAGTTTTAGGCAATAAACGGCAGGTGAAAGCTTGCCCCCGGCAAGGAAGCCTACCATTACCACCTCTCATTGTAAAGACCATTTTCAATTCCTTGTAGTAGGTCCATAGTACTAGATCTCTTCATGACAGAGGTGGCTCAATTTGGTGTCCTATGTGGATCAATTTCATGGCATAGGTGGTTCATTTCAATGGCAATAATCAACTGCCACCTGTAGTTATTTTATTACCTATGAACATGAATATTAGTTATAGTTTCGTTAATTCCTTTGGCGATAAAGACCATATCATACTTCAAATTAACCCTGTAGATTTCACGAAATTTGCAGGTATTAATGACTTAATACCTCTTCAAATAGATATGGCATTTGGTGACAGCCAGTTTAATGACGCGAAAAATTATGCGAAATGGCTTGTATTTAACGGTAAGTTAGGAATTTATCTCGATAGTTCAAGTTCTAATGTATCTGAAACAACAATATTAGGAAACTTTTTGGTAAATATCCCCAAACAATATATGATGGATACTAAAGATGGTCAAATATTATTAAACATTGACGATAAAAAGTTATCGAATAATCTATTTATGAAATGGAAGGAGATTCTTTTAGATAACAATCAAAATGATTGGAAACAAATAAATGAGATATTGACGAATAACTTAGATTAGTTCTAAGCTATTCTTTATTTAGGATATGTTTAACTTGAAGGCTAAATAAAAACAAAGCATGAGAAAAATAAAATGTATTCTCATGCTTTATTTATTAAAATTCTTTAGACCATCGTTCATTTTCATACATAATATTTACACTTGCGTGTTCGACATTTAATTCATATTGGAGATAATCAATGAAAGATTCAAACATATCTTCGTTTATCTCTTCTTTTTTGTTATTTAATTTAATATTAAGCATAGGGGGGTAATTCATTTGTGGCGTAAATGCCATACCTTGTGGTTCTCCGAATGTTTCAGTTATATAACTGTAAATTTTCGGTTTTACTTGTTCTATGGATTTTGTTAATTCTTGAAATGCTATATCATCTTCCATTTGTTTCGTATGTCTATTTTCATAAACCAAGAACTTATTTTGTGTTTCTGTATTTAAAATCACTGCAGCATAGTCAAATTCACCATATTGCTCATCAGCGTCATACTCAAAACCAGAGATTTCATATTCCATAGTTGGATATTTCTCTTGTAAGTATTGTTCGGCTTGTGAAATTACCTTTGCTACTTCTTTTTCATCTGGTATTAACGATGCCCTAAAATAAGAAATTGAAAAGACAGTCCCGAATATTAGTAATATCACTAGTAATATCACTATTCCGCCAACTGAAAAAATGAATATGCTCCAACCCTTTAACCACTTATTCATCATTTCACCCCCCTTATCAGTATATCTGTTTATTTCGCGGATATTTATACTCCCTTCGGCTAGCCCGTTATATAAGGAAAATAAATGCATTTTCAACTGCATCTATATCTTTTTTCAAGCCGTTAAGAAAACTATTTAATTCACTTAATTCAAGACTTTCTGCCTCTTCTATCCATGCTTGTAAAGATTCCTTCTTTCCAGAAAGAAGAATCTCCTTAAAATACCAAACCAAGTCGTGTAATTTACTTAATAACGGATATTTGTTGAAGGCATTCTTGACTTGTTCATGAGTGAGTTGTTTAACTTTCTCCAGCGGTTTATAGAGTAACTTTAAAAGCCACTTTCTTTCTATAATCTCAGTAGAACCGGTAGAATCATAGTCTTTTAGATCTCTTTCTAGCCTTTTTTCCTTCGCTATGAATTGTCTGATGGCAGCTACTGAACCTTTATATCCTTTTTTACAAATCGATGCATGAATATCTTTATAAGGAATTCCATTCGAACGCATTGAAATAACTTCATTTCTAAAGGGAGAAAGTTTTCCGGAGCGCTGTACACCATATTGGCCGTGGATGGGGTTGAAATTGGGGGATAGGTAATTTTTTATTGTTTTCTTTGTATGCCCTGTCTCATCAACTATTTGTCTTATACTATATCCTTTATCATGTAAAGCCCTTACTTTTTCAGCTCTAGCCAAGATTTTTTCGATAGCTTCTCTGTGTTCTTGGCCACGTAACTACATTGCGTGATCGCATCCGTCAAATTTTTTACTAAATGAAACTGATCGCTGATGTGGTGAGCATCTGGATGAGCTTCTCGAATAGCAGAAGCATATGTGAGAGAGCCAAGCGACAACGTCATCTTTATCCCTTGAGTCTATTATATCTATGACTCTACCATCATTTAGATCAACCATGATAGTACCGTAACTTGATCTTTTTTTCAGAGCGAAATCATCGATACAGACAGCATCTATCATCTCCTTATTTATTATTGGTTCGTTTTTTTTTTTTTGATAATTACAGATCGAACTCTTTTTAACATTGGCTATATGTTGCGTTAGATAAGTTGCAGCTGACACAGAACTTTGTGTCAGCGAAATTTCTATAATCACTTCTAATAATCGTTTAGTTTTTTTAGCTTTATTATCTATAAAGGAAAAGGATTCTGCAAAAGTTGTACGATCACATAGTGGGTTATCACAAAACATTTTTCGATTAGTTAACGTAATCATTACCTTTTTATCTTAAATAAGCAAATCTTGGAAGGTCCGTTTATAGCGAGAGTGGATTCGAGAAGATACCGTTTGACAAGATGGGCATGTACATTCTTTTTGAGTAGATTCAACATAGAAATGAATGAAATTTGCCGTGATGTCAGTACTTGTACAAATTAAATTATCGTCAAGTAGTTTCACTAATTCATCCATCGTACGACCCTCCAGTTATTCTTTCTTAATTTTAGTATAACATGGTAGAATACTAATTCAACTAACGCTGGAAAGAACCAGTTTGACGCTTACATCTATTTAACTTCCTTTCCCTCTTTTATCCCCTCAAGCTGAGGATTTTTGACAACTAGATCACCAGCTTTTAGACCTTTTTCAATCACAACCAACTCGTCAGTCTCCATGCCTTTTTCAACCTTTTGTATCGTCACTTTCCCATCCTTTACTAGCCATAATGCATCGCCATCATCATACGGAAACAACACAACCTTTGGTACGGCTAGTTTATTTTCCTGCTCTAATGTAGTGAACTTGACGTCCAACGCATAGCCCGGTCGCAGCTCTGGAGCTTTATTTGCCTCAGGGGCTACCGTTACTTTTACCTTATGCTCAGTTAATCCCAACGCTGAAATTTTTTCCTCAGCTGCCGGTGCGATGGCTGTTACAACACCTGGAAATTCCAAATCGCCATTTTTTCTTTTTTGAATCAATGTAACCGTCATGCCTTCTTCCACGCTTATGACGTCCTCAGTTAAAAGAAATACTTCAACCCGCAGCTCATCATTGGAGGTCAACGTCATTAAAGGGGTTTGCGCTGTTACCATTGCCCCTTCCCGAACAGGCAATTCATTCACGATCCCGCTGATTGGCGCAACAATTCTATTGTTTGAGATTAAATATTTAAGATGATCTATTTGCTCAGTTAGTGATTCTTTTAAACCTTTAAAATACTGATCCGTTCCTGCCAACGGCTTAGATTGTTCTTCTATTAGCTTTAACGCTTGTTCCTGCTGCAACAGGTTATTTTCAAGCTGTTCCACTCTATTTTGGGCATCATCTAATTCTTTTTTTGAAACGGCCCCGCTGTCGTATAATGTTTTGATTCGATTATAATTTTGCTTTTCAAGTTCGATTTGCCGCTTCGTTTCATCCATCATTAACTGCTGCTGCTTTTCTTGAGCTACATACGGGGTCCTTTTTGCCTGTTTTTCCTGACCGTTGATGCTTTCGAGCTGAGCCTTCAACTGACTGAGCTGCGATTCGAGGTCCTTTGATTCAATCTGAACAAGCAAATCTCCTTTGTTCACCTGTTGTCCTTCTTTGACAGGAATATTGATTATTTTTCCGTTAATGACACTGTACACAGGCCGCTCGACCGCTGCTGTCACAAGCCCTTCTTCCTTAAAGGACTGGGATATCGTTTGTGCTTTAACTTCAAGCAGCTCTGCTTCAAGGGGTTTTGTAGAATTATAGACAAAATAGCCGCCTATACCTAATGCCAAAATTGCTCCGATGATCCACTTTAAATGTGATTCCATTGTGCCTTCTCCTCCCGGAACACGGGGACGGTTCGCGTGTTCCACTATTCTCTTTCCTTCAAAACCGCCACCAAATCAAGCTGCTTTACTTTCCTAGAAATCGAAGCTTGCGAAACTGCTATGGCAAAAATCGTTCCGATAAAAGCGAGCACAATCGCATTGCCGCTCGTTCCCGGCGGTATTGTATACAGATCATTACTCATACTTGTCGACATCATTTGATTCATTAAAAACGCCAACGGAATCCCGGCTATCATACCGAAAAAACCAATAAACCATTGCTCGACCGATACAACCTCCATCACTTCCTTCGGGGTCATCCCCATCACACGAAGGGAAGCTAGCTCTCTTTTCCGCTCCGCCAATGAAATAATGCTAGAGTTATAGACAATGGCAAAGCCAGTGATGATTGAAATAAGCGCCATCACCCACATCGCATAGACGGCCGAACCCATCAGTTCCTCGTATTTATCGATCATTTCCTGCCGGACCTCAATTGTGCTTATATATTTCGATGAACGATACTCATCTTTTAATGACGGCATCGCCCGCTCATCGATTGCAATCAGGGCAGATGTCATCATCTCGCCTTGCTTTAACAGCCCCAGTAGCGCATCCTGATTCATATAAATATTGGCCCCTAAATATTGTGGAATAATTTTTTCAATCTTAATATTCAGCTTTTCGTCCTTCGCAAAAATACTTTCCACCTGGAGCACATCGCCAACCTGAACACCAAGCTTATCAGCAACCTGTTCAGAAACCATCATTCCTGACTTCGGAACCTCAAGGCTGTTTCCCTCTTTATCAAATACATTGTAAAGCTCCGAATCAACAGAAATCCCTAATGCAATCACATCTTTTTTATGATTTAAAAATTTCAATGAAACTGGTATTTCGAGAAATGGCTCGACTCGTTTTACCCCGTCAACATCGTTCAGCTCACGGATGACATCTGAGCGCGGCATTGGTTTTACAAAGGTCAACTTCACATCCTGCTTTTGCACCCTTGTAAACTGATCCATGATCATCGTTTCTGACATACTTGATAAAGAAAAAAAGGACGCCATCATACTAAAAGTAAAAATCATTCCGATAAGTGTGAAAATACTCCGGTTTTTGTTTCTCAACAAATTTCGAATGGCCATCCGTCCCTGGACATTGAATGCCCGCCAAAACCCAGGGATTTTTTCTAAAAATGTCTTTTTTACAAAAGTCGGCACAACAGGGTGCATTGCCTCTGCAGGTTGAAGACGGATCACACCTCGTACACCTTGAAAGGAGGCGACCGCACTGAAAAGCACCGCCATTATGATGCCAAGATAAAAATACTTCATGGAGGTATGTGCCCCAATATTGGGGAGGTTAAAAAACATCTGATAGATCTGTAAATAATATTTTGAAACCCAAATGCCCAAAACCCCTCCGAGCACTCCGCCAAAAATACCTATAAATATGCCATACCATAAATAATGAAACAGTATTTCCGATCTGCGATAGCCAAAGGCCTTCAATGTACCAATTTGACCTCGTTGTGACTCAACAAGCCGTTTTAACATGATATATAAAATAATCGCTGCGATTATTAGAAAAATCACTGGGAGGCTACTTGCCATTCTTTCGAGCTGCTTTAGTTCTTCTGTCAGCATCGCATTACTAAGCTGGTCTTTGGCAGCATAAAGGCTCTCCAGCTCATAACGTTCTAAATCTGACTTGACCGCTTGTTCAACATCCTCATAAGTCACGCCCGGTTTAAGCGTGAACGAAATATCATTTACCAAGCCTTTTTGATTAAAAAGCTGCTCCATATCCTCATATGGTACGTAGGCCACTTCGAAGGTCAGCGGATCTGAAGCCACACTCTGAAGCTCCTTCAGAGCATAAATATACTCGGGACTCATCCCCGTACCACTAACAGAAAGCTCCACTTGCTTCCCTTCAATAATTACATTGATTTTATTGCCAATTTGCAACTGGTGTGCCTCATAAAATTTATCAGCAACTAAAATTTGCTGCCGGTTAGTCGAAGGAAATGCACCCTTTTCAAGCTTAATGCCGTTCAATTCATTTCCTTCCGGGGCATGCAAAGAAATCAATCTAAGATAGACATTTTCCTCCGTATCCGGCATCAACACCCTAACATCTTTTACAAGACGGCCACTGACTACATCAATTCCATCTATTTCTTCCAGTGCTTGAGCCCTTGTAATCGGAATAGCTTTTACCTTAGCAAAACCATCGGCAAAGCTGTATTCCTGGTAAAATTGATCTTTTGCATTAAACAAACCGTCTTTTGCAATCGACATCGATGTATAGGTCATCAGACCAATGGCGATGACGATTGCACAGGCGATATAGGCGACTTTATTTTCAAGAATATCTCGGAACATTTTGCGCCACAACATTACCAAGACACCTCCTCCGGGTCAAGAGGGTGTTCGTTCACTTGAATTTTTTCAAGCCTTCCATCTTTTATAAAAAAAACACGGTCTGCCATATCGGCAATGCCAGCATTATGAGTAATGATCATCACCGTTTTACCCATCGTTTTATTGAACTCACGCAGCAGCTCCAGCACCTGAATTCCAGTAGAGAAATCTAAAGCCCCTGTTGGCTCATCACATAATAAAATCTCCGGGTTTTTGGCGACGGCGCGAGCAATCGCCACCCTTTGCTGTTCACCCCCCGACAATTGTGCCGGAAAATGACCGGCCCGGTCAGCCAACCCCACTTGAGCCAAAACCTCCATCGGATCGAGGGGGTTCCTCGCAATTTGGGTCGACAACTGAATATTCTCAAACGCCGTTAAGTTTGGCATTAAATTATAAAATTGAAAAACAAAGCCTACTGCATTGCGCCGGTATTCCGTTAAAATTCTCTCGGTCGCCTGATGTAATGGCTGTTCTTGATAGTAAATTTCTCCCGAACTTGCCGTATCCATGCCGCCGATTAAATTAATCATTGTACTTTTTCCGGACCCACTTGGACCTAAAACGACAATAAATTCACCTTTATTTATTTCAAAATTAACATCCCTCAATGCTTGGACAGTAACCTCACCCATTTGGTAGACCTTCGATACTTTTTTTGCAGTTAATAGAACGGTCATAATCTCACTCTTCTCCAAAATGAAGTTCGAAAATGTATAGAAATCTCACCTTTACCATACATTAAAAGTTAGGAAAAAGATGTTAATTTTTTTTAACAATTAGTTAAAGTTTCATTGTTTTCCTGCAATTCAATTAATTGGTTATATTAAAATAATTTTATAAAATTTAAAAATATATGATAAAACTATATTTATCAATGCTTACAAAATTTTATTTTGACAATTTTGAGTAATTAAAAGTATTATAAAATAGTATCAAATTTTTTATGGAGGTTTCACTATGGCTAAATGGAGTAAACAAGAAATAGTGAATAGCGTCCCACAAAAAGGATTCTTTGGCCATCCTAAAGGGTTATTCACGCTATTCTTTACTGAATTTTGGGAGCGTTTTTCTTATTACGGAATGCGGGCAATCCTTGTTTTCTATATGTATTATGAAGTGTCAAAAGGCGGATTAGGACTGGATGAAACTACAGCGCTTTCAATCATGTCGATTTATGGATCGTTAGTCTATATGTCCGGTATTATTGGAGGCTGGCTGGCTGACCGGATATTCGGTACACAAAAAGCCGTTTTCTACGGTGGGATTTTGATCATGTTTGGTCATATCGCCTTGGCTATTCCTGGGAACATAGCAATGTTCTTTATTTCAATGGTACTTATCATTCTTGGTACAGGTTTATTAAAACCGAATGTTTCCAGCGTAGTTGGTGATATGTATGCGGAAACGGACGACCGCCGTGATTCTGGTTTTAGTATTTTTGTTATGGGGATTAATGCTGGTGCCTTTATTTCACCGTTAATCGTTGGCTCTGTTATGAAGACAAGCTTCCATTTAGGATTTGGGATTGCTGCAGTCGGTATGTTTGCAGGATTAGTAATGTTTGTGTTAACAAAGAAGAAAAACTTAGGTTTGGCTGGTACTCAAGTAGCAAACCCATTATCACCTGAAGAAAAGAAAAAAGTATTTACTAGAATTGGGATCGGGATTGCACTCATTGTTATTTTATGTGTTGTTTTAATTCCTGCCGGTATTTTAACAATTTCTGTATTTATAAAACTCGTCGGTATTCTTGGCATCTTAATACCAACTATGTATTTCGTTGTAATGTATCGCAGTTCAAAAACGACGGATGTTGAGCGTTCTCGACTACTTGCTTATATTCCATTATTTATTGCAGCCGTTATGTTCTGGTCGATCCAAGAACAAGGTTCAACCATTCTTGCTAATTATGCAGACAAGCGTACACAATTAGATTTTGCTGGAATGCATATTTCTCCAGCATGGTTCCAATCGTTAAACCCATTATTCATTATTATTTTAGCTCCTGTATTTGCATGGTTATGGGTGAAGTTAGGTAAGCGCCAACCAACAACCCCACAAAAATTCTCATTGGCGTTGCTATTCTCTGGACTTTCATTCTTAGTCATTCTTTTACCAGCCTATTTCGGCGGTACAGGGGGATTAGTAAACCCATTGTGGTTAGTTCTTAGCTATTTAATCTGTGTAATCGGTGAATTGCTGTTGTCACCTGTTGGTTTATCAGCCACTACCAAACTGGCGCCAGCTGCATTCTCAGCTCAGACCATGAGCTTGTGGTTTTTATCTAATGCAGCGGCACAAGCAGTTAATGCACAGATCGTTAAGTTCTATACACCTGAAACAGAAATGGCTTACTTTGGAGTAATCGGCGGTGCTTCCATCGCATTGGGAATTATCTTATTGGTGATCTCTCCAAAAATTCAGGGGTTTATGAAGGGTGTTCGTTAATTTTGATACAAAAGGCTGTCCCCATTTGGGAACAGCCTTTTTTCTGAGTCAGAGGGTCGGGTTCTGTGGCCCGCAGGGAACTGTGGCCCACAAACCCACTGATCCAACACAAGATTCATCTCACTCCGATATTGATTTTATCCAAACAATATATTGTTTCAACTTTTAATCAAATATAAAATAGACGTGGGATATCTTGGAGCCTTTTACAAAAATATTGTATTCAACAAATTTGGACAGTTGAAAAAATGGATGGTATACTAAATCATCATGACAGAATCTAATTGAGAACGTTTGTCATTTGCGAGTGCTTATTTTTATTTTATATTTGGAGGAAAATAATATGGGAAATCAAATTAGACTTGGGATTGTAGGATACGGAAACATTGGGCGAGGTGTACAAGCTGCTGTTAAGAAAAATAGCGACGTTGCTCTTTCATATGTTTTTACAAGAAGAGCGCCTGAAAGTGTTAATGTCAATGATGCAAGTATTAAAGTACTTTCTATTGATGAAATTGAAAACTACACAAATGAAATTGATGTATTGATTTTATGTGGCGGTTCTGCAACTGACCTTCCCGAGCAAGGCCCTGCATATGCAAAACTATTCAATACAATCGACAGCTTTGATACTCATGCTAGAATCCCTGAGTATTTCGAGTCTGTTGATGCATCAGCTAAGCCAAATAATAAGACAAGCATCATTTCAGTAGGATGGGATCCAGGTTTATTCTCGTTAAACCGTTTAATGGGAGAAGTCGTAGTACCTGATGGTGCTACCTATACATTCTGGGGTAAGGGCTTAAGCCAAGGCCACTCAGATGCGATCCGCCGTGTTCAAGGCGTTAAAGCCGGCGTCCAATATACTATTCCAATCGAAGAAGCTGTACAGCGTGTACGCAATGCTGAAAACCCTGAGCTTTCTACTAGAGAAAAGCATTTAAGAGAATGCTGGGTAGTGGCTGAAGAAGGTGCAGATCTTGCGGAGATTGAAACGGCTATTAAAACAATGCCTAACTATTTCGCAGATTACGACACAACTGTAAACTTTATTTCTGAAGAGGAATTAAAAGCAAATCATTCAACAATGCCACATGGTGGATTCGTCATCCGCAGTGGCCAATCTAGCGATAATACGAACCATGTAGTAGAATATTCAATAAAGCTTGACAGCAATCCTGAATTTACTTCAAGCGTCATCGTTGCTTATGCACGCGCGGCTTACCGTATGAACCAAGAAGGTCTATATGGAGCAAAAACTGTATTCGATGTTGCACCAGGCTACCTTTCTCCTAAATCAGCAGCAGAATTGCGTAAAGAGCTTTTATAATAAAAATACAAGGGCAATCTAATTAGTCGATGCTGACTATTGGAGGCCCTTTAATTTTGCCCAAAAGCTTTGCCTGTACGGATATAGTGGCTGATCTAGAAGGAAAAGCAGGACTCCGGTCACTAAAAGGTTATTTAGAACCCGTATCATGAAAAAAAGTATCGCTCTAGTCACTAAAAGTCCGTGAACGTGCCCAATACCCGTGTCAAAGCCCAAAAGGGGCACGTCCCTTTTCGGACTGCCCCTTGGTTTTATTACTTATTAATCCTTCTTTGCAAACGTACTCGGCATAACTACAGCAATGACTTCACCGCGGGCACAAAGCGTGTCTTCTGCATAAACTTCGGCATTGACCTTCCACTTTTTCGGATGAATTTCTTCTACTGTTCCAATCGCTTTTAATGGTCCGCCATTGGGCGTCGGCTTTAAAAAGTCCACGTGTAGGGAAGCGGTTACAAAACGCGGCGGATCTGCTTCATCTCCTGGTTCATGTCCATTCTTTCGATGCAGAGCAAGTGATGCTGATCCTGTGCCATGGCAGTCTACAAAGGATGCGATTAAGCCTCCATAAACAAAGCCCGGAAGTGCTGTATGTTCAGGCTCAGGATTAAAAATAGTGACTGTATTTTCCCCTTCCCACCCTGTTCTAAAGTGATGACCACTTTCATTCAGTCTTCCACAACCATAACACCATGCAAAGTCGTCTGGATAATCGTCTTGAATCGCCTTTACTACCTTTTCCTCCATTACAAAACCCCCATTCCCAGCCCAAGCCTAGCCTCGCTTTGCTTGTCCTGTTTTCAGAATATTATAACATATTTTGGTAAAAAAAGCGATGCCTTAATTTTAAAAGTATCGCTCTGTTAACTTTAACCATTATTATAAATATTACAGCTTATCTCATTCCATTCCTTTTTCTACATAAGCTTCTACAACTTCTTTTGCCTTTTGCCCAATCGCATTAAATTCATCATACAATTTATCTGGCGGGAGCGGCTTACTAATTAAATAGCCTTGAACTTGTGTGCAATGCCGGCTTTGCAGCATTTCTTTTTGAAAAATAGTCTCCACACCTTCAGCGATGACTTCAAGGTTTAAGAAGTGCGCCATCGAAATGATCGTTGATATGATCGTTAAATCACTGTCTTTATTCACGATGTCTTGAACAAAAGACTTATCGATCTTTAAACGGTCCACAGGCAAATGCTTTAAATAAGATAAAGAAGAATAGCCTGTTCCAAAATCATCGACTGCGATCCGAATGCCCAACTCCTTTAGGTCATCCAAGGTTTTCTTCGTATGTTCGATATTCATCATCATACTTTCTGTTATTTCCAGCTCTAAATACTCGGCCGGCAAGCCTGTTTCCTCTAAAATGTCTTTGATCGAATCTACTAAATTTTGCTGATAAAACTGTCTGATTGATAGATTGACTGAAACCCGTAAAGGAGGAATGCCTCGGTCCTGCCACTCCTTCATTTGCAGGCAGGCTGTACGTAGAATCCATTGGCCAATAGGAATGATTAACCCTGTTTCCTCAGCAATCGAAATAAACTTAAGCGGTGAAATCCAGCCGTGGACAGGATGTTGCCAGCGCAATAAGGCTTCAAGTCCAATAACCTGGCCTTTAAAAATATCTACCTGTGGTTGGTATACAACATGAAGTTCATTTTTAGATAACGCATGGTATAAATCATTTTCAAAAACAAGATGATCCAATGCCTTTCCATCCATTGACAGCTCATAAAATTGTACTGACTTATTTTTGTTTTGCGCCTCCGCAAGGGCACTATTGGCATGTTGCAGCAAAATGTCTAGATTTGCCCCATCTTCAGGATAAAGAGCCACCCCGCATCTCATTGTCACATTTAATAGTAAATGCTGAGCTTGAATCGGCTCTTTGAAGCTTTGGTGGATTCGATTATAAATGGTTATGACTTCCTGCTCATCTCCTGTTGGCAGAACAAGAACAAATTCGTCCCCTGTCAGTCTGCATAACTGCATCTCTTTTGAAATGTTCTCATGAAGCCGGTTGGCCGCAGCTTGGAGAATCAAGTCTCCAAACGAATGACCCAACGCCTCATTAATATTTTTAAAACGATTAATATCCAGTATAAGAATAGCCGCCTTATTTGTTGGAAGGGTCTTAACTGTTTCATCCCATCTTTCTTTTAAATAACGGATATTCGGCAGCTTCGTTAATTCATCATAGAAAGCCATATATTGAATTAGTTCCTGGTCTTTTTTCATCTTAGTAATATCACGGAAAACCAAGATCGATCCCGTCTCTTGACCTTCCTCCTGGAAAGGGGAAGCAGCATATGAAACAGGAAAAATAACGCCATCTTTACGAATGAAGTAATCTTCATTAATCCGATATACTTTTCCCAGTTTACCAGCCCTTAACCCATAACATTTTTCACGGGGAATATAGCCACCGTCTTTATGCCGATGAATATAATCATGAACATTCTTTTGTAACAGCTCTTCCTCTGACCAGCCAAGAAGCCGTTCCGCCTCATGGTTCATATACGTTAATTCTCCATTACCATTCATTACAATGAGCCCTTCACCCATATTAGAAGTAATCGTTTGGAGAAACCTTTCATTTTGGATTAACAGGTTTTCCGTCTCTTTTTGTTTTAGAAATGGTTCTTCCACCGAAGATTGATAGACTGCCCTTTGCAAAAAATAGAAGCCTGCCAACTGAAACCAGTGGCCTATAAAGTTATTAACATCGTAAACACTTTTATAGGTTGTAAAAAAATAATCAGCGGTCATTAAATACACCGATGCCATTACTAACATAGAATTGAAAACTTCCTTCGAACGAAAGCGGACAGCAACAACATAAATAATTATTAACTCCACAGCCATTCCGGCATATTGAAGATTGTTTTTTAAAGTTGTTGTTCCAACTCCTTCTTTTACAAGGTCCGGAAATAAAGAGGTTGGGTAGTATAGGGCGATTAACCAAAATACTGCATACACCAAGGCTATTGTATAAGCTACAAACCTTTTGCGGGAGCTTACCAATCTATCCTTTGAGGTCACAATGAATAACAATCCTACAACCTCTGTTAGCCTTGACACCATAAAAAACCATGTGGCTTTATAAGCAGAGCTTTCAGATAGAAAAAACGGCATCCCTTTAAATGTGATAGCATGCGCCACTTCCAAGAGGCCAACCGCAAAAAATAACGCTCCGATCCACAACCGATAGCTTGATAGAATGTGAGGAAAAACCATCCACGATTGAATCGCAATTGAAAAAGCAATGGTTATGATAAAAAACTCCATAATTAAATGGATCGTTAAATAATTTTGTTCACCAAAAACTCCATACAATGATTCCCGAAAGAACACGGTTAAGAGTAAAAAAAGGACTGATAAGGCAATAATCGTTCCGTTTCCATTTTTTAATGTTAAACAATCTTTTAGAATCGATTTCATAGGGATACCTTCCTTCTAAAAAGGCGGTTATTTTATAGTAACTATACGCATATTGTACTATATCCTACGGTAGTTATAGGAATAATTTTTTAAAATAATAGTAAAAAAGAAAGAAGCAGGGGACGGTTCTTTTGCTTCCTTTACCGTCCCCTTGCTTCCCCTTCATTATAAGCCACCGAGATAGGCTTGCTTAATTTGTTCACTAGCTTGCAGTTCTTTCGCTGTTCCTGATACGACTACACGGCCGGTTTCAATAACATAAGCTTGGTTTGCGATTGATAAAGCCATATTGGCATTTTGCTCTACCAATAGGATCGTTGTACCAGTACGGTTAATTTCTTCAATTGTTGTAAAAATGGTTTTAACCATGAGTGGCGCTAGACCCATTGATGGTTCATCAAGTAAGAGCAGTTTTGGTCTTGCCATGATTGCTCTCCCCATTGCAAGCATCTGCTGTTCTCCCCCTGATAAAGTCCCTGACAGCTGTTTGCGGCGTTCCAACAGTCTTGGGAAAATTTCATATACTTTATCGAGGTCGTTACGGATTTCTTTTTTATCTTTTCTTAAATAGGCACCTAATTCTAGGTTTTCTTCAACGGTCATATTCGCAAATACGCGGCGGCCTTCGGGTACATGGGAAATACCCGATTTTACGATAGTTTGAGCTGGTTTACCAGCGATATTGCCGCCCATGTATTGGATTTCGCCATTTTTCGGCTTTAATAAACCTGACAATGTTTTTAGAAGAGTACTTTTACCAGCGCCGTTTGCACCGATTAAAGTTACAATTTCTCCCTCACTTACTTCTAAAGAAACCTCTTTAAGAGCTTGAATATTTCCATAGTAGACATCAATTTTGTCAACCTTAAGCATCGCCCGCGACCTCCTCTCCTAAATAAGCTTCAATAACCTTCGGATGGTTACGGATTACTTCCGGTGTACCTTCAGCAATAAGCTGACCATGGTCCAGCACATAAATTCTTTCACAAATCCCCATTACTAGTTTCATATCATGTTCAATTAAGAGAATCGTCAAGTCAAATTGGTTGCGGATGAAAGCAATTAATTCCATTAATTCATGTGTTTCCTGCGGGTTCATACCTGCAGCAGGCTCGTCCAACAACAATAGCTTCGGACCGGCTGCAAGTGCCCTCGCAATTTCCAATCTTCTTTGCTGTCCATATGGTAGGTTTTTTGCCTTTTCATCTTTTAACTTATCTAATTGAAAGATTTTTAGAAACTCAATCGATTTTTCCTCCATCTCTTTTTCACCGGAAAAGTGAGATGGCAAGCGGAAGACTGAGCTAAGAATGGAATGCTTCGCCAACGAATGATAGGCAACCTTAACATTGTCTAAAACAGACAGTTCGCTGAATAGACGAATGTTCTGGAACGTACGGGCAATTCCTTTTCGGGTAACTTTATAGGGTGGAAGTCCATTTAGGCGTTCACCGTTAAATAAAATGTCGCCTTCAGTTGGAACATATACACCCGTAAGTAAGTTAAAGCATGTTGTTTTTCCCGCACCATTTGGTCCAATCAGACCAATCAGTTCACCCTGATTGATTTCCATATTTACCTCAGAAACCGCCTTTAGCCCACCGAATTGGATGCCGGCTTTTCGAACCTGAAGCAAAGGTTTATCGGCCATACTCGTTGCCTCCTTTCGCATTCTTCCACTTAAATAAATCGGTGATTTCACGCGTACCCATTAAACCTTGAGGACGATATAACATCACGATAACAAGCACAAGACTATAGACGATCATCCGTGTTTCCGGATATTCCTGTAGGAATGTTGAAACAACCGTCAATAAAATTGCAGAAATGACGGCACCCGACAAGCTTCCAAGTCCACCTAATACAACAAAAATTAAAATATCAAAGGATTTGAAGAAGCCGAAATTCCCCGGCTGTATAATATAGAAGTTATGTGAGTATAAGCCCCCGGCAATCCCGGCAAAGAATGAACCTAACGCAAACGCAATGACTTTATAATACGTGGTATTAATCCCCATGGCATCGGCTGCAATTTCGTTTTCGCGAACGGCAATACAAGCTCGACCATGCCTTGAATTTGTAAAGTTCATAATAACTAGGATCGTAAAAAATAAACAAATAAAAGCATAGGTCCAAGTCGTTAAGTGTGAAACTTGCATTCCTGCCGCTCCACCCACATAATCAATATTTAAAAAAATAATCCGAATGATTTCAGCAAATCCTAATGTTGCAATTGCTAAATAATCGCCCCGTAAGCGCAAGCTTGGAATACCGACAACAAGTCCGGCAAGCGCCGCAACTACGCCACCAACGATTATCGCAACCGGGAAAGGCAGGTGCAATTTCATCGTTACAATCGCTGATATATAAGCACCAACCGCTAAAAAGCCGGCATGTCCGATCGAGAATTGACCGGTGATTCCAATTACTAAATGAAGACTGACAGCCAAAATCACATTAATACTGATAAAAATGAGCGTGTTCGTATAAAACGGATTTAGCATGCCGGAATTAATCAAAAATTGAACAGCTCCATAAAGTAAGACTGATAGAATGACAAATAGCCAAAACCCTTTTCCTTTTTTCATTGTGGATCTCACCTACACTTTCTCTCTCGTATTTTTACCGAAAAGACCGGATGGTCTAAAAATCAGAATTAATATGAGAATAACGAATGCTGCTGCATCTCTCCATAGAGAATAACCCATTGCTGTTACAATCGACTCTACTACCCCTAACAATAATCCGCCAACCATCGCCCCTGGAATGATCCCAATTCCACCTAACACAGCGGCTACGAATGCTTTAATACCAGGGATTACCCCCATTAATGGTTCAATTTTCGTATAATAAGCACCAAAAATGACGCCTGCTGCTCCTGCTAGGGCTGAACCGATCGCAAATGTTGCAGAAATAGTTGTATTTACGTTGATCCCCATCAATTGTGCTGCTTCTGTATCATAGGAAACGGCACGCATCGCCTTCCCGATTTTCGTACGTTGAACAACAATTTGTAAAATGATCATAAGAATAATTGAGATAGCTAGAATTAAGAGGGATTGACTGCTGATTTGAGCGCCGAAGACATCAAAAGTTTTGTTAGGCAATACACTTGGGTAAGTTTCTAGCTGGGCACCGCGAATATAAATTGTGCCATATTCGATTAGGAAAGAAACCCCAATTGCCGTAATCAATGCTGCAATCCTTGTTGCGTTACGAAGTGGTTTATAAGCAATTCTTTCTATTAAAACTCCAAATATTGCGCATGCTGCCATCGCTATTAGCAAGGCGGGAAGGAATCCTAAGCCCCAACCAACAATGGCATAAAATCCAATAAAAGAACCAACCATGAAGACATCGCCATGGGCAAAGTTAATTAATTTTATAATTCCATAAACCATCGTGTAACCTAAAGCTATTAAAGCATAAATACTCCCAAGCGATATACCATTTACGAGTTGTTGGACCCATTCCATAATTTCTCACTCCTTCAAATAAAATCCAAACATGTTCGGACAAAAAAAGGGAAATGGAAGAATTTCCTCCCATTTCACTCATTTCATCCTTCTCTCAGTTAATCTTAAGGATTAACTTTAGTTTTAAACGTTTGCTTTCCATCTACATATTCAACAACAGTGGTTGCTTTAATTGGATGGTGGTTTTCATCAATTGTAACTGAACCTGTTACTAGTGCTAAATCTTTTGTTGCTGCTAAAGCATCTTTAACTGCTACTGGATCTAAGCTGCCAGCACTCTCAATTGCAGCTTTTAATAGGTAAACTGAATCATATCCTAAACCGTTAAATGCATCTGGTGATTTTCCATTGTACTTCTCTTTAAACTTTGTAACGAAGTCTTGAATCTTTTGGTCCGGATCTTCAGCAGAATAGTGGTTTGTAATAAATGTGTTATTTAAAGCTTCAGCACCAGCTAATTCTACTAATTTTGGAGAATCCCAGCCGTCGCCACCCATTAATGGAATTGTAATTCCCATTTCACGAGCCTGCTTAATGATTAAGCCTACTTCTTCATAATAACCAGGAATAAAAATGAACTCCGGATTTTTTGATTTAATACGAGTTAATGTAGAACGGAAGTCCGTATCTTTTGCTACATAAGCTTCCTCAGCTACAATTGTTCCACCAGCTGCTTCAAACGTTTCTTTAAATGATGCTGCAAGACCTTTTGCATAATCACTAGCGTTGTCAGCAAAAATGGCTGCATTTTTTACACCTAGTTCATTTGCGAAGTTGGCTGCAACTGTTCCTTGGAATGGGTCGATAAATGATGTACGGAATACAAATTCATTTACTGATCCATCATCCTTTACAGTAACAGTTGGGCTAGTTCCTGATGGAGTAATAAGAACAGTTTGTGTATCGTTAGCAATTTGGGCTTGTGCCACTGTATTTCCACTTGTAGACGCGCCAATAATTGCGTTTACTTTATTTTGGCTTGTTAACTTAATAGCAGCATTTGTAGCTTCAGCTGCATCAGACTTGTTATCAACTTTAATTAATTCAATTCGCTTACCATTGATACCGCCAGCCGCATTGATTTCTTCAACAGCTAATTCAACACCTTCAGTGTTAGATTGACCGTAAGAAGCAACTTGACCTGATAATTCCATATTTACGCCGATTTTAATAACTTCAGCATCTGATCCTGCTTTATCTCCGCCACCTGAAGTTGCCGTTTCTTGACCGCCGCCGGAACAACCAGCAAGTATGCCCGCAAATAGCGTTGTTGTGATAAGAAGCTTTGAAAAACCTTTTTTCATCCTAATAAATCCCCCTTTTAATTATTCAATTATTCCGACAATATAGTCCATGCTGCTTCATTCTATTTTTCTATTAAGCGACAAAATCTATCAAAAACCCTTTATCAGAATAAAGAAATAATTAAGATTATTGTTTCGCTAATAGTATTGTAATTCAAAGTTTCTTTTAAGTCTAGTAAATTTTTTGCCTATTTTTATATTTCTGAAAATGATTAAAAATTATATTATAATACTCTTTTTTTATAAATTAATATAAGAAAAGGGCAGCTTCATGCTGAGACTGCCCTTCAATAATAATCACTATAGGAAGCATTTAAATAAACACGTTCGCAATTAATTACTCTATTTCCATTTTTTTATTAGGACATGAACAAAAAAGTGTACCATCGGAATGCCTTTTCCAATGATACACATTTGCGTTATTTATCTTCATTATTGTTTTTCTATAATTACTGCAGGCTTTCCAATTGGGTAATACTCTAATGTCTCACAGGACTTTAGTTTCTCTATTCCATAACAGTTCCGGCCGTCGAAGATGATGGGTTCTTTCATTTTTTGTAACAGGCGAGTGAGATCTATTTGTTTAAACTCATCCCATTCTGTTACGATAAACAAGGCATCGGCCCCATCTGCAGCTTCAAAGGCAGAATTGGCATATCGGATAATATTACCTATTACTTTTTTAGCGTTATTGGTGGCAATCGGATCATAAGCTACGACATCGGTTCCCATTTGCGATAGTAAGTGGGCAATTTTGATGGATGGGGCTTCCCTCATATCATCTGTTTCCGGCTTAAAGGAAAGACCCAGCATCGCAATCTTTTTCCCTTTTAAATCTCCTAGACGATTGATCGCCTTTTTAACCAGGAGATGTTGCTGCTTTTCATTGATGATGATTGTTTCCTTTAACATCGAGAAATTAGTGCCGTAAATATTGGCTGTCTTCAGCAATGCTTTCACATCTTTAGGAAAACAGGAGCCCCCATAACCAATCCCAGGATTGAGAAAGGCCTCTCCGATCCGTTTATCCTTTCCCATTCCTTTGGCAACATCTTGAACATCGGCTCCGACTGCCTCACATAGGTTGGCGATTTCATTAATATAACTAATCTTCGTTGCTAAAAAGGCATTGGATGCATATTTAATCATTTCTGCACTTCTAATAGTTGTAAATAAAATAGGGGCATGTAAAGGGAGATACATTTCCCCGACTTTTTTTGCTGCTTCTTCATGATCTGAGCCAATGATAATTCGATCGGCATGTATCGTGTCGTGCATTGCGGAGCCTTGCCTTAAAAATTCAGGATTTGAAACCATTTTAATCGTTATATCTTTCTTTAAGCGCTCTTCAAGTATTTTTTTTATATAATCATTTGTACCAACGGGTACAGTGCTTTTAATAACAACAATGGCATTATGATTTAAATGCTCGGCAATGTCTCTCGCTGCCTGCTCGATATAGGATAAATCTGCTCCACCATCATCACCCTGAGGCGTTCCCACCGCAATGATAATAATTTCCGCAGCCTTTAATCCTTCTAAGTGGGATGTCGTGAAGTTGAGTCTTTCTGCTCCGATGTTTTTAGTAAGTAGCTCTTCAAGTCCTGGTTCATAGATAGGGGAAATGCCTTCTTGAAGGTTCTTTATTTTTCGTTGATCAATATCAATACAGACAACATGGTGGCCAATTTCTGCTAAACAAACACCTGTGGACAGTCCAACATACCCTGTACCCAATACCGTTATCTTCATTTCAATCCTGCTCCCTATTGACGCAATCTATATTTTCTTTGTTAATCTTATTATTTTCTTTTTCAATCAAATTTCTTAAGTACTTGAGAAGTTCTGCTCGGATATCCTCCCGCTCTAGCGCATAATCAAGGGTTGCTTTAATGAACCCATTTTTATCACCAATATCATAACGGGTTCCTTCGAAATGATAGGCAAGTACGGCCTGATGCCTGTTAAGCTCATTTATAGCATCCGTCAGCTGAAGCTCATTGCCGCGGCCAACCGGGAGCCTTGCGAGAATATCGAAAATTTCAGGTCTTAACACATAACGCCCCATGATTGCATAATTTGAAGGAGCTGCTTCCCTACTCGGTTTTTCCACTAAAGAATCAAGATAAAATAGATTCGGCTCAATACTCGAACCTTTTGGCTTGATGATTCCATATTTACTTACCTCTTGTTCCGGAACAGCTTGAACAGCTACTACTGAGCTGTTGCAATACTCGAAGACATTGATGATTTGTTTTAAGCAAGGTGTTTCCGACTTCACAATGTCATCACCTAATAAAACAGCAAAAGGCTCATTTCCGATAAAGCTTTTTGCACAAAGAATGGCATGTCCAAGCCCTTTCGGTTCTTTTTGGCGGACATAAAAGATATTGACGAGATTGGAGATGTTCTGAACCTCCTCTAAAACAGCCATTTGGTTTTTTTTCAATAAGGCATCCTCAAGCTCATAGGATTTATCAAAGTGATCCTCAATTGATCTCTTCCCTCTGCCGATTATAATGACAATTTCCTCAATTCCAGAAGCCACCGCTTCTTCGACAATATATTGAATCGTCGGTTTATCAACAATCGGCAGCATTTCTTTTGGTTGTGCTTTTGTTGCCGGCAAAAATCTCGTGCCAAGACCGGCCGCCGGAATAATAGCTTTTCTGATCTTCATATGCTGCCTCCTTCTTGAATACTTAATCCCCATTCACAATATATTGATATTCATTCAGATGGCTAATGGACCCGTTCAAACGCCTATGGTCAGCCCGTTAAGTTAAAAAAACTCCCGCCTGAGGTACAGGTAGGAGTTAATCGTAGCTTTTTAATGGGTGATAGATTTTTTTAATAAATCTTTGCGTTAACTCTGGAAGAACCTTCTTCCTCCTTCTAATTAAAGCGCTAACCATCGCCTTTTTTTCTTCTTTAGAAACAGCCCATTCTTCCGGGATTAGGTCAACAATTTCTTCCATTAATAAAACAGGAATGGTCTGGATAATTTCTAACTGTTCACTGAAGTTTTCTTCTTCCTCAATAAAAAGTGTCATGATTTGATGTGTGGCACTTTTTAAAAGGGTAGTCGGTAAATTCTCCAAGTCTGGAAGATCCCAATTGTACGTTCCGAATACCTCCGCATGATCAATAATCGATAACCCGTGTATGTTTGGGGTGACTTCGTGTAAAAGGATATTTTTACGTGTTCGATCCGTATTGCACAGCCAATAGTCAAATAAAATAATGCCTGCTAATTGCACCTGGTCATTTGTCAGATTTGATACGTCTAAAACCTGATGCCCATCAAAACAATTTGGTTTGTACAATGAGGCATATTGATATTTAACGCTGCCTAACCCAGCAAGCTCCTTGATATTGTTGGAGAACTCTTCCGGGATGTCTACAATCCGTGCGTAAGGAATTGGCAGTTCAAGAAAGCGTGCTAAACAGTAAGCAACCCATTCATTTGGCAGTGATTTTTCAAAACCAGGTTGGAAATACTTAACGACATAATCATTCCCATCGCTAAACGTAATTAAGTGCGCGTTTGATTTTCCTTCTAGTTTTTTCTGATATCGAACAGGCTCTATCAAGATTTGTTCACCTCACCATCAGAACCTTCACTATTACCCACTAGCTTTTTTAATAATTCAACATATTGTTCAGCAACAACCTCAATAGCAAAGTGGTCTTGAACATGGGTAATCGCAGCACTGGACATTTTTTTATGAAGATTCAGATTGTCCAAGATATCATATAGTTTAGTAGTCGCATCCTCGACATTTTGCCCATGGTATAGGAGACCGGTTGCTCCATCACGCACGATTTCTGTAATAGGCATCATTTTGGATGCCACTACCGGAACACCGCAAATCATCGATTCAATAAACGTATTGCCAAATGACTCCGACCTTGTCGTTGCAAGGGTACATCCACCTGATTCACGAACTTTGGCATAGACATGAGGCATTTGCTGGTATGGAATCACAGGGAACCACTTCACAATATCGGTTAACTGTTCTTCCTCCCGCTTGGCGGCAAACTCTTCACGTTGCACACTTTGTGCGCCGCCTATGACCCAAATTTCGATATCATCGCGTTCACTTTTAATTTTCTTTGCAATTTCTAATAACATCGGCCAATTTTTCCGTTTATCCAAGCGCCCGATATAGGCGACAATTTTCTTATCATTTGGAACGATTGGTGTACTATTAAAATCAATTTCCTCCTTCGGTAATGCTCTAAAAAATGTTGTATCCACTCCGTTATATATAACCTCTATTGGGATTGTGTCGATCAATATGGAGACTAAACGTTTTTGATATTGTGATGGGACGATGATCGTTAAAGGTTCAACATTTCTGAAATTTTTCAAATGGGGAATTAACTTAATCAGCTCTGGTGTCCGAGCTTCAACTATTACGGGACCTTTGTACTTTGCTTTTTTAATCCATTTATAGGCAGCGCCTGTGTCGACGACAACAATAGCATCGTAACCGTTCTTTTTTATAATTTTAATAATCTTCTCGTCTTCTTTTGTTAAATAAACGGGAGCTACATCTTGCATAATGTGCAACCCGCCATGGTCGGTTGTATATAAGAATTCTGTTTCAATGCCGTACTTTTTAAAATAGATCGAACGATTTCGCCATCCAGCATTCACCCCGCCAACAGTGAGCAGCCGCCAAATTACAAGTACTTTCATATGCGTATCTCCTCGTTTATTACTCTAGGGTAGCCTCCTCATACGGCATTAGCATCATGATTTTTAATTTATCCCCCTATTTAAAACGACGTTTGCGGCGGCCTCTTTCATCAAATGTGATTTTATTCCATTTATTCCCTTGATGCTCACTTTTTTCCCTTTTGTCTTTATCTTCACGATAGTTCTTTTCATCGTAACGACCCTTTTCTCCCTGCTTCCCTTTATCCATACTCCAAGTCCTACCAGTCATTTTCCCGATGTCAACTTGCCTTCTTGGTTCGTATCCCCTGTTGGGTTTCATCTCATTCTCGAATTCAAGTTCACGTCTATCCCAGTATTCATCGATTTTATCCATGATATCATCGGGATTATGACCTATTGCCAGCATAGTCTTTACCCATTCTTCTTTAAAAACCTTGTGAACTAAACCTTCAAGGGAAGAAGCATAGGATGAATCGTTATTTTTGGTAAGAAGCTTTTGGCTTTGTTTTTTCAATTCCTTACCTTTGTATTGACTTAGGATGCTTTGATATATTTCCCGGGATATTTCCTCCATCTGGATATAGTGCTTCCATTCTTCATGTAATTCAGGCGCCATCTCCGCTACATGGGTTAAAAACAATGTTTTATATTCTTCGCCTAATGACGTTAATAATTTACGAGGATAAGGGTATACCCGGTCACGCCAAACCGTTCTTGCCACATCAATCACTTTTAAATTTCCGTCTGGTTGAACATAAATTTGTCGCTTATGGTGGTCAATCCGCTCGAAGCCAATTTCTTTAAATGTTATTAGCATCTCAATCAATTTGGAGGAAAGCTCCTTCGTCAAAGGCTGAGATTGCAAGTACTCGCGAACATCGACGCCTTTCACAATATCCATTGCAATATAAAGCGGTCCCTTGGCATGGACTTTTGGAAACAGATCACTGTCCTTTCCAAGTGATAAAGCATAATGTTCCCGCTCACAGTCCTCCTCATTACCGAACACCTTCACACAAATGTCATCCGTAAATTGAAAAACAGCCCCTTGGCGCCCTTTTCCCATCATTTTTAATGGCGACTTATTGATGACTTCAACATCTGCATTCTCGATATTTTGAACCTTTATTTTTTTAATACATTTTTGTAAAAATTCAGTATCCACACTATTCACTCCTTCCTAATCAGGATTCCTTTTGCCTATTCATCAATGTAAAAATCCTTGTTAGAAATTGAAATATAGTCTCCTCCCTATATATAATTCAGGAGTACCATAAAATGTAAAGGTAAACATCCATTTTTTTAAAAATAGTTTGGATTATGATTTGCAATTGGGGGTTATTGGGGTAAATCTGGGTTATCTATAATCAAACAGGGGTGGAACTCCATTTGGTGAGGATAAATTCTTTTACCCTCACCCAAACAACTTCAAATACTGCCCATACCCTTCTTCCTCTAGTTTTTCCTTTGGAATAAAACGAAGAGCGGCGGAATTAATACAATAACGGGCACGGTCCAGCCCTGGTCCATCATCGAAGACATGGCCTAGATGGGAATCAGATTGCTTTGCTCGAACTTCAATTCTTCGCATGCCGTGCGACGTATCCAATCGCTCCTCTAATTCGATTCGACGGATTGGCCTAGTGAAACTTGGCCAGCCGCAACCTGCATCAAATTTATCGGTTGAACTAAATAATGGTTCACCGGAGATGATATCAACATAAATACCATCCTCAAAGGTATTCCAATATTCATTACGGAACGGCGGTTCAGTTGCACTATTCCTTGTTACTTCATATTGAATCGGTGTTAGTTCCTTTCTTAACTCCTCATCGCTTTTCTGCTCTTTCCAATGCTCCCGAATAAAGCGGGCCCGACCGGAGCCTTCTTTGTACATATTGTAGTGAAACGGATTCTTTTTATAATAATCCTGGTGCTTTTCTTCGGCCGGATAAAATGGGCCAGCAGGTAAAATTTCCGTTGCAATCGGCTTTTGAAAACGCCCGCTTGCAGCTAACTCAGCTTTAGAGGCCTCCGCTAATTCTCTTTGTTCCTCATCATGGTAGAAAATCGCAGTCTGATAAGACTGACCTCTGTCATGGAACTGACCGCCCGTATCAGTTGGATCAATCTGCTGCCAATACAATTCAAGTAACTTCTTATATGGAAAAACAGCCGGGTCATAGGTGATCTGCACGGCTTCATAATGTCCTGTTGTATCTGAGCAAACCTCTTCATATGTAGGATTTTCAGTATGCCCACCTGTATAGCCTGAGACTATCTTTTCTATTCCAGGCTGTTCATCAAACGGAGATACCATACACCAAAAACATCCACCGGCAAATGTCGCTAATTTATACTGTTCCGACACTTTAACTTCCTCTCCTTTGTCAATGATTAATTGTTTAAAGCCCTTTTTGAGCTATTGTATCACAACCATTGCTTGCTTCAAAAATGTCCTGCTCCTATATTCCATCATGCTCCTACATTCCTTCAAACAAAGGCAACATAAAATAAAAGCAACTTCCCTCTCCTTCTTTGCTTTCCACGCCAATCATGCCATGGTGATGCTCAATAATCTCTTTTGAGATGGAAAGGCCAAGTCCTGACCCATTCTGCTGTTGATTTTGGTTTTTACTCTTATAAAACCGATTGAAGACAAGATCAAGCTCATCTTCTTTTACAAACCTTTTGGCATTTTTAAGGATATTTACAATAACCTGTTCAATCCGCAATGGATCAATAAAAACGATTAGCTCCTCCACTGTATCGGAAAGCAGGTCGTGATATTTGAAAATAATTCCTTCCTTTTCGACATCTAACTTCGTTTTATTATAAAAATTTAGAACATAGTCCTGGATGTTTACCTTTTGTAAATCGTACTTAATCTGCCTGTTTTCAACATTAGTCATATCATGTAAATCATGCAGCATTCGTGATAAATAGAGACTTTGATCATAGACTAATTGAATAAAATTCTTTTTACTAGGAATAACGCCATCCAACATCCCCATCGTATATGCGCGAATATTTGTTAATGGTGTCGATATTTCGTGGGAAATATTTCGAATCCATTTACTCCTCGATTGGTGTGCTTCTTCTAAGCTTTCATTGGCGACTTGAAGCCGTTTATTAGCATATTGCAACTCTTTGGTTAAGGTTGAAATGAGAAATATTTTGTAGGAGTGAATGGAAGGAATGCTGGATCAAGAATGGATAAAACTTATTTTACAGGCAAAGCATTTGGGATTAACCATAGAGGAAATCAGAGAATTCCTTTATAAGGAACAGGAAAGTAAAACAAAGAAAGCAATGAATCTTTCAGTCGGGAATACACAAAAAAGCCGAGTATAGGTTAATAAAATACAACCTATATTCGGCTTTTTTATAAGTGGGACACAGTTCCCGACCCCATGGCTCAGCTTATGCCTTTTTCCAAACATTCAATAATTCCTCTGCCACACGGTCCCATGTGTAAAGGGAAAGGGCGAGGTCTCTGCTTTTAATGCCCATCTTTTTCATCATTGTTTTATCGGAAAGGATTTCTGAAATTGCTTTTGTAAAGTTGGCTGGGTCTTCCGGATTGTCTACGATGAGGCCATTTTCCCTCGGAAGAATGACCTCCGGATTTCCGCCTCTTGCTGTTGTTACGATTGGGAGTCCTGACGCCATGGCTTCGTAGTGCACACGGGCCAGTGGTTCCTGCCAAACAGATGTGCATACGAATAGATCAGCAGCAGCGAACCAGTTTTGAATCTCACTTTGCGCTACAAAGCCCGTTGATACAACAGGGATTGACAGCCTTTTCGCTAATGCTTTTACATAAGCAATATAATCAGTAATATCATTTTCACTAAACCATTTACTGCCAACGATTACCAAGGCGATATCCTTATTTTTCTTAGCTATGTCTGGGATTGCTCTAATTAGTTTATCTACACCTTTGCTTGTTGACAGCCTGCCGGCAAAAAGAAGGACGGTTTTGTTTTCTAAACTATGTTCTTTACGAATAGTTTCTCGGATTTTTTTCATATTTGGATGGGTAGCAGGTAAAAAGCGGTCAACATCAACACCGGAATAAATCGTATTAAGCTTTGGTGCAGCTTCGGGATAAAGCTCTTTAATTACATTTCCAACATAGTTGCTTACTGTTACAATTTGGGAAACTTCCTGTAAAGCTGCTGCTGCCTCTTCGGGCTTAATTTTTTCACGATTAAACATGTCATTATGCATACTTAATGTAATTTTTGAGTTTGGTGCAACGTTTCGAACTGGGAGAACTAGGCGGGGACGATTATAGATGTGAATTAAATCATATTGGTTTGATTGCAGATGTTGCAAAACCCCTTCTTCATAAACCTCTAATGCTTTTCCCGGTATGCGGACAAAGTGAATCTTATCCACCGTTTCTTCGTCCGGAAGGGATAGATCGTCAACCCCTAGAACAGTAATATCGTGGGCCTTTCCTAAATACGGAAGGATGCCGGCAATATATGTTTGAATGGCACCGCCGCGAACAGGTGGAACTGGAAGTTTTTCAGTACAGATCATTAATACTTTCATTTTTTCTTTTTCCCATCCTTTTTGTTGTTTTTCTTTTCATTCTTTTTCGATTTGCCATCTTCTTTATTGCGTTTGTCCATATTCCGACCTTCTTGTTTTACTTGCTTTTCTTGCTTTTCTTGCTTTTCTTGCTTTTCTTGCTTTTCTTGCTTTTCTTGTTTACTCTCTTCCCTGCTTCGGCTCTCCTTCGTTCTTTCAACTTTACCCCAATCATTTTTAATTTGTTCAAGTACTGGCCATTTTGTCTTATCCGTTTCGACAATGGTGTTAATCATGGCTGCTGTTTCTTCATTCAAAAAGACCTCTGGTTCATAGACTACTTCCTTCACATTCTTATAAAATTCGTTCGGCATTGCTAAATCAATCATTAAAATTTCATAGAGTTCCTTTGAAATTGGGTTGGCTTCATGATAGGCTTTGATCATTTCCCGCACCCATGTTACATCCCATGTGTATAAATCTGCCATCGTACCTGTAATTAGTTTCCTTAAGTCACGGATCGGAATGTCATAGGCTACCCCGTCAAGGTCAATCACCCACATGCCATTCTCACCCATTTGCCCGTTTGACCAGCCATAATCCTGGTGAACGAGTCCCCAGGCTTCATTACCAAGCTTAGTTAATTCATTGTAGCTAGATTGATTTAATGCTTCTAATCCTCTTTTTGCCTGCTCTTCAAACTGATCTACCACACTTAATAGAAGCGAGCTTGCAGGCATTTCACTATAGGCATTTGCTAGATTGCGAAACCAATCCATTTTGTCTATTACTTTTTGGTAGTTCTTTGGCCATTTATATAAGCGTGATGGCAGCTCCGATTTCGCAGGTGGGACATAGCCTTGGCTTAAACGATGGAATTCACCTAGGGCACGACAAAGATGTTTGGCACCCTCTAAATCTTTTGTGACAGGGTACAGCGGTTCAATCCATTCGGCTACAAACCAGCACTTCCCTCCCATTATAAGGTAATCTTCCCCATCCTTCGTTTTTACAAGTGGAGGCACGTTGGCTTTTTGAACATTAACCAAATATTCCTGCGCACCAAGGCTAAACATGCTTCTCGTTGGCCTCCGGTGTAATAGCTTCAAGCTTTTTGGACCGGCATCCGTTTCAAGCTTCCAGATTGCACCGCCTTTATCGGACTTGGTTGTAATGCAAGTCATGCTCTTTACAGATAGGCTATAGTGCTTTAAAACATCCTCTGCCATTTTAATAATATAATCCGGAACATAAAACTCCTCCCCGGTATCACCCCGTAGCAGTTCTTCTTCCAGCCAGGGTTCGATGAGAATTGCTGGTTCCTTCGTGGTTTTCTCTATCTTTTTATTCGTTGATTTTTCCGTCTTAACGGCCTTAACCGTCTTTTCTGCTTTTACGTTTTCTGATTTCGAAGTTTTTTCCGCCTTTGAGGTTTTTTCCGCTTTAACGGTTTTCACCTTCTTATCTTTTTTGCTCATTTTTCTCCTCCTATGAGTTTCTTTTAGGATGTTTACCTTTTACCAATCTATGGAGTTTAAACAAACATGTATAGACAGCCTCATTAGAAGCTCCATAATCAAAAAGACTATTTTTACACACCATTTACAAAATTTTTACAATTGTGCAAATCCCTCAAACATAGGGTACCTTCTTATCATAGGAATATAGAAAGTCCTTTGGATTAAAGAAAGGAGGAGAAACTTAATAGTGAAACAACCTATTAATCCTATCTTGGTAACAGGAAGTGCCGGATTTATCGGATTTCATTTGTCAAAAAGATTACTAGATGAAGGATTTTCTGTAGTTGGCCTCGATAATTTAAATGAATATTATGATTCAAAACTAAAAATAGATCGATTAACGATATTAAAAAACACGCCCAATTTTACTTTTATAAAAGGTTCTATCGAAAACCTGGAACTGTTAGAAAGTCTATTTGAACAATATAACTTTCCTATAGTTGTTCACTTGGCCGCTCAGGCCGGCGTTCGGTACAGCTTGGAAAACCCACATCAATATATACAGTCGAATCTTGTTGGGTTTACGAATATATTGGAATGCTGCAAAAAGTGGAAGGTTGAGCATCTCTTGTATGCCTCATCAAGTTCAGTATATGGAAATAATAAAAAGACACCTTTTTCAATCGAGGACCGTGTTGATTACCCGGTTAGTATTTATGCTGCAACCAAAAAGGCGAATGAGCTGATGGCTTATACGTATAGCCACCTGTATAATTTGCCGGCAACGGGGATGAGATTTTTCACAGTATATGGACCATGGGGACGACCGGATATGGCATTGTTTACGTTTGCTGATGCGATCATCAATCAAAGGCCGATTTATGTTTATAACTACGGCAATATGAAGCGGGACTTTACTTATATTGACGATGTAGTTGAATCTATCATGCGGTTATTGAAAAAAGGGCCGCCAATAGATTCCGCAGCTCCACACAAAATATATAATATTGGTAATAACAAGCCAGAACAGTTAAATAGATTTATAGAAACACTTGAAAAACATCTCGGTCAACAGACTCAAAAAGTAATGTTGCCGATGCAGCCAGGAGATGTAGTAGAAACCTATGCTGACATTAGTGAATTGGAAAAGGACATTCATTATCACCCGCAAGTGTCCATTGATGAAGGAATCAAAAGATTTGTAAACTGGTTTACCCATTACTATAAAAACAAACAATAAAAGCCGCGTCCTTTGTAAAAAGGGCACGGCTCTTTTATTGAATCTAGTTCACTTGTAATCTTAGAAAATATTAATTGTTACTACGTTAGCAATTTGGTTAATTTTTTCCTCAATGCCAGGAAGAACGTCACCATTTACTTCACCATCAAGGTCGATCATTGTATAAGCGTAATCGCCACGGCTTCTATTCACCATATCAGCAATATTCAAGTCGTAATTTGAAACGGCAGCAGTAATTTGACCAACCATGTTTGGAACATTTTTATGGAATACAGCCAATCGGCGTTTTCCTGTGTACTCTAAGTATGCATTAGGAAAGTTCACAGAGTTTTTAATATTACCAGTTTCTAAGAATTCCTTCATTTGGCGTGCAGCCATGATTGCACAGTTTTCCTCAGATTCTTCAGTAGACGCTCCAAGGTGAGGAATGCAAACTGTATTTTTCATCTTCAATACATTTTCATTCGGGAAGTCCGTAATGTATTTTCCAACGATACCACTTTCAAGTGCGTCAGCCATATCCACTTCGTTAACAAGCTCACCGCGTGAGAAGTTTAAAATGTGAACACCTGTCTTCATTAATTTAAATGCATCTGCATTGAACATACCTTTAGTGCTTTCAACAACTGGCACGTGTACAGTAATATAATCTGCGTTTGCAAATACTTGTTCAAGTGTCATTGCACGTTTTACATTACGAGACAATTTCCAAGCTAAATCAACAGAGATATATGGGTCATAGCCAATTACATCCATGTCTAAGTCAAGAGCATCGTTAGCCACAAGTGCACCGATCGCACCTAAACCAATAACGCCAAGAGTTTTACCTTTAATTTCTTTACCGACGAATTGCTTCTTGCCAGCTTCCACAAGCTTTGGAATTTGATCACCTTCATCTACTAATGTCTTAGTCCATTGAATACCGTCAAAAACATTGCGTGAAGAAGCCATTAATGATGTTAACACAAGCTCTTTTACTGCGTTAGCATTTGCTCCCGGAGTATTGAAAACAACGATTCCGCGCTCTGTGCATCTGTCAATAGGAATATTGTTTACACCGGCACCAGCACGAGCAATCGCCTTTAAGTTATCGCCTAATTCTAAATCATGCATGTTAAAGCTGCGTAAAAGAATGGCATCCGGATTTTCACTGTCGTTATTAATTGAATAATTTTCGTTAAATACATTTAGTCCACTTTCCGCGATGTTATTTAACGTTTTGATTTGTTTTACCTTGTCTAATGTTACTATGCTCACCGTAATCTCCTCTTTCCTTTTTTTATATTATAATAGTTTAATAAATTTCAAAATGAAACATACCCATGCTGCCATCAGCCAAAAGCCTTTGACCCTTTTGTCCGAAAAATTCCTCTAAGATAATAGTAACCTAATTAACTGAAAATATCGACATTAAATTCAAATGTGCATTGAGTTAAAAATTACTTACTTATCCTGTTTATCCCCCCTAAAAGCATAAAGAGGTAAGGGAGAATCCCTTACCTCAGCCCAGGCGAACGGCCATTTCCGTCACTATATGCTCCCTCGCGGTTCGTCCGCGTCTCGCCAGTCACATATAGCTTTATGTTTAACTTTATCTTATCAAATTCTTGATTAACCTTCAAGCCAAAATCCGTTTCAACATTTTTATTTTTTTTTATTATTTTGCCACTTCTTCCTTCACAATCATTTGATAGATGTCTTCAAGTGACCATGTCTTGCCTTTTTCATCTTTATAAACAACATGTTCGCTTCTGAAATGTACAGGGGAATCCAACCCTGCAGCGGCAGCCAAACGAAACAGCCCTTCCCTCATCGCAATTACATAATTGGCTGTTCGATGCTTTTTCTCATCAATAACTAGTGCTTTTTGCAAGAAAGGGTCCGTTGTAGTAACACCAACAGGACAAGCATTGGAGTGACATTTAAGTGCTTGAATACAACCAACCGTGATCATAAACCCTCTGGCGATATTCACAAGGTCTGCTCCCATCGCAAGGGCAACAGCTACGCGGTCTGGAGAAAACAACTTCCCTGATGCGATAATTTTGACACGGTCACGAACACCATGTTGTAATAAAGCGTGATCCAATAGTGGTAATGCAGATTTAATTGGTAACCCCACACTATCAGCTAATTCTTGATAAGTAGCACCAGTCCCGCCTTCCCCACCATCAACCGTTATAAAGTCCGGTCCTTTTCCGGTAAGTTTCATTTGTTTTGCCAACTCATCCGCTTCATGACGGCTCCCAATTACAACTTTAATTCCAACCGGCTTTCCAGTATGCTCACGTATCCTCTCAACAAAATCAAACAAAGACGGAAAATTTGTAAATTCGATGAAACGGTTTGGACTATCAATGGACTTAAATGGTTCTACCATTCGAATTTTTGCAATTTCCTCCGTCACTTTCTCAGCATCGATATGGCCCCCTCGAGTCTTAGCCCCTTGTGCTAATTTAAGCTCAAATGCCTTAATTTCGGGGATTTTGCTTTTTTCTAATAAAGCATCCCAACTAAAGTTCCCTGCTTTATCACGGACACCGAATAAACCAGGCCCAATTTGCATAATGATATCAACCCCACCTTTAAGGTGGTATTCAGATAGACCGCCTTCGCCTGTATTCATCCATGTCCCCTTCGCCATTCCCAACCCTTCCGAAAGTGCAGTAACAGCTCGTTCACCCAAAGATCCATAGCTCATCGCCGACATGCCAATCTGACCTTTTACTATAAAAGGTTGTTTTACATTTCTGCCAATCACAATGGCATCACTGTCATCCAACAAATAGGCAATCGATTCATCCTGTTCAAAATGTTCCTTTCTGCGAGTAAATAAAGGCTCCTTCACCAATAAATAGCGATTGGTTGTCACCTTCGTCTCCCGGTCCATTTTTAACTCTTCCGTTATTTTTGGGAACATTGAATTTCTAATATAATATCCAGCTTCTTCAAAATCCCGTTTGGAACCAAAGCCAATCACATCACGCTTGTACTTTGCTTTTTTGACTATGTGCTCGTATTGTTCTCGAGAAAGGGGTTTTCCTTCATTGTCATTATTAAATAAATACTGACGTAATTCCGGTCCAATCGTTTCGAGAAAGTACCGGGCACGTCCGACCACCGGGTAATTTCTGAGCACCGGGTGTTGCTTCTGTCTTTGATCGATAAAATACAAATTAATCACGGTAATAATTAAAACCAACAGTACCAATGCACAAAAAACAAAGGCAATGACAGTAAAAACATTCGCAATTTCCAACCGTAGTACCCCCAGTTATAGGCATTTAATATTCAATATACTTATAGTTTCCAAATATGTGATTAATATGCCACTTTTTTACGCTTACGAATCCCATTAAATAAAAACGGAAGCAATAGTTTTTCTTTTGCTTCCTTTATATTGCGGTTATTTTATTTTAATTTTATGAATTAATTAATTATTTGGACATATATATATTTGTTGTGCTAATATTTTTATAACAGACTAAAAAGATAGGCTTTTATGATTATAAAAAAAAGTGAGGGAACAATTCTATGAAAAGTGAAGAATTACGCAGGCTTCAAGCACCACTTAAGGAGAAATATCGTGTGAATCCCGGGGAGGCGATGATTACATTACGTGCCCAAGGACAAATTGGTGAGGGTGTTACGTGTCGGGTTGATACTGGAAAAGCACTTGTTGAAGCGGGACTCCACCCAGCAACAGGAGGAAATGGTTTAGCTGCTTGTTCCGGCGACATGCTACTTGAGGCACTAGTTGCTTGCGCAGGCGTTACTCTTAAAGCTGTGGCAACTGCACTCGAAATTGAATTACGCGGCGGTACAATCAGTGCAGAAGGAGATTTAGACTTCCGAGGAACGTTAGGCGTTTCTAAAGAGGCTCCAGTCGGCTTTTCATCCATTCGACTTAACTTTGATCTCGATACAGATGCTTCAGAAGAGCAAGTGACGACATTGCTGCGTTTAACAGAACGTTATTGTGTTGTAAAGCAGACCATTTCGAATCCTACTAATGTAGATGTCTTGCATAGTGTCAAAAACTGATTCATTATTATTTTACAAAAGGTAGTTTTATCACATTTAAAGACTTGCAGAGTTCTCGCAAGTCTTTTCATAATTCCTCCTTCTAGGCTTCAGTTAAACTTTTATTTTAACTAATGTATCACATCCAATATTAGGTAAATAATAATGATGGACCTATATTGAAGGAGAGAAAAATGAATGATTAAATTACAAACAAACATTGAAGGTAAAAGAGCCTATTTTGGGGTAATCAAAAATATTTTTCAATCACACGGGTGTAGTTTTTGCAGTAATTTTGATTACCATCAAGGGAAATTCGATGCTTTATTATGGCGTGAAGGTGGAGAATCTATTTATTTAAGAATGCCTATTTATGTTGTCAACGGGGAGTTGGATTATTCTAATGCATTGATCGAATTTGGTACACCTTTTGTAATTAAGCATGTCGTCAATATTGGCTTAGATTACGATGAAAACTCACTTCTTACCGCAACCACAGGGCTTAATCAATTTCAAGATCCCTTGGACACCGACGGTTATATCCGTGATAAAAGTAGATGGGCCAAGGCAGGGGAAGAAACCGTTAATATGATCATGAATTCAATTAATGGGGTTTTGGTGTCTTAATTTTTGTTTTGTACCTATATGACTAAGTCGATAATTTTTATTTGCTAAATGAAACAGCACTTTGAAGAAGATTTTTTCTTCAGGGGCTTTTCTTGTCCGAACTCACCTCGGCTTCAGACTCAATTTGCAACTTTAAGTTATTCTTTATCTGAATCAAATCCCCGTTCCCCTCAAAATAAAAGGCATACACTTATGACTTTCGGTGGATGCCTTTATTTTTTATGGATGTGATAAACAAAAGCCTATTTATTTTAATCCACTAATGAAGTTTTCGATTTCTTCTTGTGTTTTGCGGTCTTTGCTAACAAAGCGGCCCAATTCCTTCCCATTCTCAAAAGCAACAAAGCTTGGAATTCCATATATATCAAGCTGCTGGCATAGGTCGATGAATTCGTCACGATCTACGTGAACATAAACATAATCATTAAACTTTGATTCTATTTCCGGCAAGAACATATCGGCAAACCTGCAATCAGGACACCAGTCTGCTGAAAAAACAAATATATGCTTCCCTTCATTTTTAAATTGCTCAAATTCCTCCATGGATCCTAAGTTTTTCATGTAAATTCCCCCAAGTATTTTTTTTTGCAATATTTATTCTATCACTTTTTATTCGGTATGGCGGCAATTTAGCCTGTAACCGGTGCAAAGTCATATCCTTGTGATTCTTCAAATTCTATAATCCTAAAACCAGACATACAATAGTACAGATGAGTACAAGTTCCCAATGACAAAATGATGAAAAAGGCTTTTTCCAAAAACGAGGTGACAGAACAACATGGCATTCAACCCTCCAGAAAAGATACTTAAAACTGCAATAGTTGCTGGTGTAAAAAAAGTAAATTTGCCACTCTCCAGTACTCTAATTCTTGGTTTTTTGGCAGGTGTCTACATATCATTCGGTTTTCTATTACATATCAGGATCACAGCAGGCCTCCCCATACATTGGGGCTCGATGCCGGATTTCATCGGGGCGGCTCTTTTCCCACTTGGTCTGATCCTTGTCCTTGTTGCAGGAGGGGAACTCCTTACGGGAAATTTCATGGCTGTTACAACCGCTAGACTTTCTGGAAAAATAACAACATGGCATATCGCCAAAAATTGGTCCATCATTACCATCAGTAACTTTATTGGCTCCATTTTCGTTGCCTATTTATTTGGTCATCATCTTGGATTAACAGAAACAGAACCCTTTATAACTAAGACCATTGCCGTCGCTGAAAGTAAACTGAATGAATCTTTCCAAATGGCGCTGATTTCCGGAATTGGTGCCAACTGGCTTGTCTGTCTTGCAGTCTGGCTTGCCTATGCAGCAAAAGACACAGCTGGTAAGATCATTGGCATCTGGTTTCCTATTATGGCATTTGTCACAATCGGCTTTCAACACGTGATTGCCAATATGTTTATCATTCCAGCGGCCATCTTCGCAGGCGCTTTTAACTGGTTCATGTATTTAGAAAATTTCATTGCTGTTTTCCTAGGGAATGCAATTGGTGGAGCACTTTTTGTTGGTAGCTTCTATTGGATGGCCTATTCAAAAAATTTATAGCTGAGTCACACCCCGAGCTATGTCGATGTATTCACGGCAAAACGTGGGGCATGACAGGTATTTATTTTTATAAAATATCCTAGTACCCGCAAACAACATAGCCTACTAATTTAGCGGCGGGTAATCAGGGATAAAGGTTAACTCTATGCTTTTTGCTCCACCGGGCGGTACCTCTTCCGCAATGCTGGTGAATGATTTTGATTGTACCTGGGATTTCATCTTTTAATTGAATAAGGCAATCAACAAGAATAAGTAGATAAGCCGTATAACCCGTACCGTTAGGTTATCCAACTTTCCTTTATATAAAAATAGGGAACCAACATTTTTTATTTTCATATTATACAAATAGCATAAATAAAGAAGGTGGTTCTCATTAGCTCTTCGACTTATTTAGATTTTTTATCTAAAATGGGTGTTGGCGGCGCTCACCCCGGTGGCCTAAATCTAACCAAAGAAATTTTTAATGGTGAGAAAATAAATAGCAATTCTCATATTTTGGACGTAGGCTGTGGAACTGGTCAAACAGCTGCCTATTTAGCTGCACATTACGGGGCAAAAGTAACGGCGATGGATATCAATCCCATTATGATAGAAAAAGCCAAAAGTAGAATGAAGCAATACCAATTGCCAGTAGAAGTTATTCAAGGCTCAATAGAAGATTTCCCTCTGAAGGATAATACATTCGACTTTATTCTTTCCGAATCCGTTCTCTCTTTCGTAAATAAGCCTAGGGCTCTTAAAGAAATATTTCGATTGTTAAAGAATGGCGGGCGCTTTATTGCAAATGAACTTACCATCAATAAACCGCTTAATCCATCGAATGAGAAGGAAATTAAGCAATTTTATGGGTTAGATTCCCTCTTGGGAGAGACGGATTGGATTGCTTTATTTGAACAGACTGGTTTCAAAAATATAAAAGTACTTATGCAAAAAAATTCTATGTTTCAAAATGATTCAATGCCTGAGTTCCAATACTCAAAATATATTGAACCAAATCTTTATACAATTATGATTCAACATCTCAATATACTAATGAAGTATCAGGGAATTTTGGATAATAGAATTTTTTTATGTACGAAATAGCATTTAAATAAAAAAGGCTTACAGTCTCCTGTAGGCCTTTTTGTTTCGGAATTTAAATTTAGATAAAGAACGGGAAAAATGGCCCAAATCTTCTTATTCCAAAGAAAGGGAAGCCAAATAATCCAAACGGTCCATAGAAGGGGAAGAACAGCCTATTGTCGCTACTTGCACCTTCCGTGTGCATTGACATTTGGGATTGATCTGTCCGTGGCATAAGGAGATACATTTTATCATGATCATAGCTGTGAAGGATGCCCTGAAAAACAGAACCATCATTTAATTCAACTTGAATAAGTTGATATAAATGTTTTTGGCACTTGTCATGAAAATTCATATCCCTTTGTAAATAATAGGAATTATTTTGATTTTGGTAAATGTTTGATTGCATTAGATTTCCTCCTCAAATTTACTCCTTTACAAGGTATTCCCGAAGTTCCCTTTGTGTTACGGATTTTTGTCATTAAGGAGGAAAGCGAAAAATTAAGGTTTGGTTTTTATCCCACTTATGAAAACTCTTAAGTAACTCCCATACCGTTAAGGAGTCGCTGCCGAGGAGTTAGGAAGCACATTAAAGGATAGAGTTTTTGGATGATTTTATTACTATCATTCGCCGTTACGTTCATAACCAAATCAACATTAAAATAGTACAAAGGGTGGTGATAACGGTTAAATGGGTATTTTTAGTTTGATCACTGTAGCTTGGGCCTTTTTTTATTTATTAAGGTGGATTCATTTAAGAAAAAGGAAGCAAGACACAGGAGAGCAATTTATCAGATGGGGTTTGAGTGTAGACAATTGCTATTTCTATAGCCAACCTTTTATAGTCACCAATCAATGCATCACCATTATTGGATTTCAAGAGATTGATGATAATAAAAGCCCCATCTTTTATTCGGTGGTAAAAATGAGTTGGTGGGGAAAAAGAACAGTGTATGCCCATTGTCTTATCCACGGAAATTTTAAGGATACCAAGGGTTTTCAAATAACTATGGAGAATATCCCCAATGGGGAAGATTATAAAATCGAAGTTTTCAGTAGATATAGAATGGCTTTGGGCCGATTTCAGCTAAGGTAAAAATATTGATATCCAATTACAACAAACTAGTAATGGAATATCCCAGGTATGCTAAAAAGATTCCAAGGATATAACTGCTGACAATATAGAGGAAAAATTGAAAATCCCGACCATTCTTTTTTAACATAAAGAGTTCAAAGTTAAAAGTTGAAAAGGTAGTGTATGCCCCTAAAAAGCCTGTACCCACTAAAATGCGAATGGAACTTGAGATCCAATCGCTTCCTAAAAGGAGACCTATAAAAAATGAACCCGTCATGTTCACTAGAAAAGTCCCCAAAGGAAACAAAATAAAAGTTGAAAAATATTGATTAAAAAAATACCTTAATATTGCCCCGAAAAATCCCCCTAAACCTACAAGCCAAATTTGATTAACCATTCCTTACACTCCCCGTCTTTTATTTGTAGAAAGAGAGAATCCAGTGTATGCTAAGTAATATCCACCTATTGAAGATGCCAATATATAAGTACATGCCGGGATCAGAAATCCTTCTTTAATAAATTGTATAACATCTATACTGAAGGTGGAAAAAGTAGTAAACGCTCCAATAATTCCTGTTCCAACACCAGTTACAAGCCATCCTGGTAATTCATAAACTTTAGCAATTCCCTGTAAATATCCTAATATAAAACACCCGATTAAATTTACGCAAAGCGTTCCAGCCGGATAGGAGTATCCTAGGTTAATAAACCAGATGAGAATGAAATATCTCAGTAAGGCACCGATGACGCCTCCTATACCTACCGCTAAATATATATACATGGAACACCCCGCCTTTATATATCTGTTTTATGTTTATGCAGAGCAACAAAAAAAAGAATCAGATCTGTACTCTGATTCTTCTCTATGCTTTAAATTGCCATTGTCTTAATCTTTATCATTTTTTTCATTTTTATCATCGTTATCATTGTTATACCATTCTTCTTCCCATTCGTCGGATTCATGCTCTGAGCACCAGCGATAACCTCGTTTGTAAAAGGTTTTAATATAGTTATTCAAATAGATATGTCTTATCTTTGTTTGATACGGTGTCAATGCTCCAACTTGGGAATAGACGTAAATTAAATCACTGTAATCATTGTAAATCCTACGATAAATTTGCTCCAGTTGCTTTCGTTGTGCCCAAGTCAGTTTCACTTTTTTTGTACAATCCATTTCTGGATCATTCAATTCGTTATCGGTTTGGTTAGTAGCTACAGCATTAGCCCTTGTGACGACTGGCGTGTAATCAAAAGCCCCAAAAAGGAGCCCAGAAATCATCAATACTTTTAACATTCTTAGAGAACCTTCTTTAACGTAGATTTTTAGGATATGAACGCTATTGAATAAATTTTTTTAGTCATCATAGCGTTCATCGTCATCATCGTCGTCATCCCTATCCCCTTTATTGCCCTCTCTCTCCACTTCTAACACTTTACCAGTAGATTTATCTATCTCCACTTCATACTTTCCATCCTTTGCTTGGATGATGATCTCATATTTGCTCTTTCCATCATCATCCTGCAAGTAGGCATTGAGAATTTCTCCTTTTACCTGTCCCAAAGCAATTTGTTTTGCCTTCTCCATACTTATTCCCTTAGATTCGACCTCTTGGGCATTGACAGATAACAGGTTAAAACTAAACAGGGTTAAAAGCAAAATAACAGTGGTGACTCTCTTCAACATTTTCATTCCTCCCTTTTATTTTTAGTTTGTTACATTTCATCAAAAATTATTTATAAAAATTCAACTCATTTTTTTAATCCTTTAACAAAGTTAGATTTTCTTAAAGTATAAAAAATTATTCTTTTCCATGTTCTTTACCCAAGCTATTTATGTAGCATGTCATAGTTTAACATTAGAAACAAAAATAAAACAAAGGAGTGAAAAACTGGTGTTTAGTTTAACAAGTGCAGAAATTAGTCATTTTTTGTTAGCGATGGGATGTTTGTTAGCAACCGCACATTTATTAGGATTTCTTGCAGAACGAATATTCATACCACGTGTAATTGGTGAAGTAGCGGCCGGTTTAGTACTAGGTCCGACCTTATTAGGGCACTTCTTCCCAGATGCATTTCAGTGGTTATTTCTAGGATTTCCAACTGAGGATAAATTGTTTGGACTACTTTACCAATTTGGTTTGCTCATGCTAATGTTTACCTCTGGTCTGAAGTTCCAAACCCAATTTAATAAAGAAGATATTAAGTTAACTTCCGGGTTAGTAATAGGAGCCACTATTCCCGCTTTCATTGTAGGTTGGTTTGCCGCGGATCTTTTTAATATAGCTCCCTTTATCGGTTCGGCAAATAATCCCTTAGCAATGAAGATTGTAATCGCAATATCTATCGCTATAACCTCTATCCCTGTCATTTCCAAAATATTTAATGACCTTGGCATTATGCATACCCGATTCGCTAAAATTGTTGTTGCATGTGCTGGAATTCATGACATCTTTCTCTGGGTTGCCTTAGGTTTTGCGACAACCCTTGCCAGTCAGAGTGGAGTATTCACAGTCAGTACAGCCATGTCAAGTCTCGGAACATCCATTGCCTTTATAGTGGGTACCTTTCTCCTAGGGTATTTCCTGTTTAAACGCTTAACCATTACTAAACAAAATCTACTATTTAGATCTTCGAATTTGGGTTACTTCCTGTTTATTATGTTTATTCTTGCTTCCATCGCAGGTAATCTTCATGTTGAAACGATTTTTGGTGCCCTATTGGCGGGTATTGTTGCTAAAGTTGCTTTACCGAAAACACTCTCAGAACGGGTCGAACAAGGAGTATCTAATATTTCATTTTCTTGGTTCATCCCTATTTATTTTGCGACAGTAGGGCTGCAATTAGACCTAGTAAGACATTTTAGCCTACTATTTTTCATAGGCTATTTATTATTTGCAACACTAACACAAACTTTGGCTGTTTATATCACATCCCGTATTATGAAACAAGACCGTTTCACAAGTTTAAATTTAGGAGTTGCTATTAATGACCGTGGCGGCCCCGGAATCGTTCTTTCCTCCGTTGCCTATACCGCTGGGATCATCAACCAAGAATTTTTCGCCATCCTTGTTATGCTGGCCCTAGTAACTTCTTGGATTCCCGGTACATGGCTCCGAATTGTAGTGAACAAAGGCTGGAGACTTATGCCTGGTGATGAAAATTTGGTTCTAAAATATACGAATGAAGAGGATAAGAAATGGGTGTAAATTTTAAAAGCTACACTATAACGAGATGTAAGATTTCTCCTTAAAGTGTAGCCTTTTTGAAAGGAAAAAATAATAATACTTATCCCCCAATCGAAGTAGAATAAGGATGTAGTAATCATTTAGTTAAGGGGGCTAATCTTTATATGATTATAGTAACAACAGAAAAGATTGCGAATTATAAAGTTACAGAAGTGTTAGGTCCAGTTTTTGGTTTAACGGTAAGGGCGAGAGGGATTGGTAAAGATATCTTGGCTTCCCTAAAGGGAATTGTAGGCGGGGAAATAAACCAGTATACAGAGATGCTTGAAGATGCGAGAAAACAAGCAATCGACAGGATGGTGAAAAATGCAACAGCAATGGGGGCAAATGCTATTATTATGATGCGCTTTGATTCTGGTGAAATTGGTCAGAATATGAGTGAAATTGTTGCATATGGAACAGCTGTGATTGTGGAAAAGGAATAACCAATGAAATGGATTTTAGGATTTTACGGTATCCAACTTCTCATTCTGCTTCTTCTAATCATCGGGTCTTGGCTTATATGGGACCGCCGTTTCAAAGCAAAACATGGTCAACAAGTACCTAAAGGCTTCGTTAGAACAAATGAAGTATCTATTGATCCAACTACAAACAAAAAATTAGTCGTTTATTTCAATCGAGAAACCGGTGAGCGTTTTTATAAAGAGGAATAAGTATGCGACCATTCATGGTGCATCTCAATCTACATTAGAATAGAATACAGCTTTCTCCCCGTACAGAGTATCTCATCGCAACGGTCTATAGGCAATCAAAATAGAAGTAAAGGACAATCTCACGAAGCATGGAGGTTGTCCTTATTGTTTATCTGTTAAGCTTATTTACTTATAGTACGGTTCTCTGCACTAATCATACCAGCAATTAATCGTTAAACTTGTTTATCCGTCATACCTGTCATCTGTCTGATTTCTTTATTTGTTAAATTCCGCTCTTTTAAAATAGAAAGTATTCTTATTTTAATAGCTTCTTTGTCTAGACTTTGTTGGCGCTCGTATTTCATATCTTCCTCTAACAAATCCACAATCGTTTTAAATCCCTTTTTTAGTGGAGAGGCAATAAATGTTAACTCAATATTGTTTCCTACTTCACGGTAAATTCTTGATACACCTAAGTTTGATCTGTTTACTAGTTTAAGTCTATCTAGTAAATCCATTAAATAATCAACTCGGTTTCATTACCTTTCATTTATGCCTCTGAAAATTAGTGAATTATGGCTTTCAAATCTCAACCATCTATAAAACAATACTTACAATGACAGCTGATAGCACACTTACTAATGTTGCACCATATAAAAGTTTTAAACCAAACTTAGCCACTACATTTCCCTTTTTCTCATTTAGACTTTTTACGGCACCACTGATTATGCCAATTGAAGAGAAGTTAGCAAAAGAAACAAGGAAAACAGAGATGATCCCTAATGTACGCGGGCTAAATGTTTGTGCCAGTTTTGCCAAATCCATCATCGCGACAAATTCATTGGTTACAAGCTTTGTGGCCATAATGCCTCCTGCCTTGACCGCCTCTGAAAAAGGAATACCCATAATAAAAGCAAAAGGCGCAAAGATATAACCCAGGATTTCTTGAAATGAAATACCGAAAATTAATTCAAATAAATTATTTATTGCAGCCATTAAAGCAACAAAACCGATTAACATGGCACCGACAATCACCGCTACTTTAAAACCATCAAGGATATATTCCCCTAGCATTTCAAAGAATGATTGGTCTTCAGCATCCTGTATTTCCAGAATATCCTCCTCCGGATTAACAGTATACGGATTAATAATGGAGGCGACGATAAATCCACCAAATAAGTTTAAGACAAGTGCCGTTACTACATATCTTGGCTCAATCATTGTCATATACGCACCGACAATCGACATCGATACCGTTGACATGGCCGATGCACAAAGAGTATATAAGCGATTAGCCGGTAAAAGGCCAAGCTGCTTTTTTACTGTAATAAACACTTCGGATTGACCAATCATGGCCGATGCCACTGCATTGTAAGATTCCAATTTCCCCATACCATTTATTTTGCTAAGTAATAAACCAATTGCTTTCATAATAAACGGCAGGATTTTTAGGTATTGGAGAATTCCAATCAGGACGGAAATAAATACAATCGGCAGCAGGACATTAATGAAGAATGGAGATTCCCCTTTATTAGCTAGACCACCAAACACGAAGGATACCCCGGCGCCTGCGTATTCCAGTAATTTTACAAAAACCCCAGCAAAAACTTTAATTAATTCCAGACCTAACGCTGTATTTAATAATAAAGCAGATAATATTATCTGAATAACAACCATAAGAATAATTGGTTTTATTTTGATGGTTTTTCGATTATTGCTTGCCAAATAAGCCATTCCAAACACAACAAGCAACCCGATGACCGCAATGATGTATTTCATCGTTTGTCCTCCAGATGGTGTAAAAATTCGTAGTTGATTAGTCACTTCCATCAATTCAAAAAAATTAATTCGTTACAAGAACCAGTCTATTACCGTTAGTTAATAAGAAGAAGATGAAGTTTCACCGTTTACAATCTCCACGCCTGAACTTGCGCCAATGCGATTAGCACCTGCTTTGATCACGGCTTCTGCATCTTCCAAATTTCTAACACCGCCAGAAGCCTTAACACCAATTCCAGGACCGACTGTTTTTCTCATGAGAGCAACATCTTCAATAGTTGCTCCGCCAGTGGAAAAGCCAGTAGATGTTTTGACAAAGTCCGTTCCGGCTTTAACCGCTAATTCACAAGCTTTCTCTTTTTCTTCATCTGTCAATAGACAGGTTTCAATAATCACCTTCGTCAACGCTTTCCCTTTCGCCGCGTCGACTACCGCTTTAATATCTGTTTCCACTAAATCGTACTGACGGTCCTTTAATGCCCCGATATTAATAACCATATCTACTTCATTTGCACCATTTTCAATCGCATTTTTTGTTTCAAATGCTTTTACTTCCGGCGTTGTTGCACCGAGTGGAAAGCCAATAACGGTACAGACCTTTACTTCCGGTGTGTTATGAAGAAATTCAGCTGCTGTTTCCACCCATGTAGGATTAATACAAACGGAAGCAAATTGATATTGTTTTGCTTCCTCAAGCAGCTTCATCACCTCAGCTTTTGTCGCATTGGCCTTTAATAATGTATGATCAATCAATCCCGCTAAATTTTTTGTCATGTTTTTCATCCCTTTTTCGATTATTGAATTTCTGTATAAATCAGTGTCGGTTTTACTACCTTTTTATCAGAAAGTTGGTATGCGGAGTAAATTTTCTCGATAACTTCTTGAACGTTTTCATTATTGCTATGAATCGTTACTAAAGCCTCACCAGCTTGAACATAATCTCCTACTTTTTTATGAAGCACAACACCTACCGCTAGATCAATAACAGACTCTTTCGTTGCCCGTCCTGCACCCAGCATCATGGCTGCCAGCCCAACTATTTCAGCCGTAATTTCAGAAACATAACCAGTTTGTTTAGCAGGAACAGCGATTGTATAGGAAGCCGTTGGAAGTTTAGATGGCTCATCTACAACCAATGCATCTCCACCCTGTGCAGCAAGAAACGTTTTAAAACTTTCTAATGCCTTTCCGTTTCGAATAGATTCCTCCAGCATTTCGCGTGCTTGCTTATAGTCAGTTGCCTTTTCGGCTAATACAACCATATGACTGCCAAGTGTCAAACATAGTTCATATAAATCTTCAGGTCCTTGGCCTTGCAGCGTATCGATCGCTTCTTTCACCTCAAGGGCATTTCCGACGGCAAATCCAAGCGGCTGGCTCATATCTGAAATAATCGCCTTTGTTTTCCTGCCGACACCATTACCAATATCAACCATTGTCTTAGCTAATTCCTTTGCATCCTCAAGACTCTTCATAAATGCCCCGCTGCCAGTTTTGACGTCAAGAACAATGGCATCAGCCCCCGCAGCAATTTTCTTACTCATAATGGAACTTGCAATAAGAGGAATGGAATCCACCGTTGCCGTAACGTCTCTTAATGCATACAATTTTTTATCAGCAGGTGTTAAGTTGCCGCTTTGGCCAATCACAGCGACTTTATTCTTATTCACTAAATCAATAAATTCTTCATTCGTAATTTCTACATGAAAACCTTTAATAGATTCCAACTTATCAATTGTACCGCCAGTATGTCCAAGACCTCTTCCTGACATTTTGGCAACCGGAACACCAACTGAAGCAACAAGCGGTGCTAACACAAGTGTAGTCGTATCACCAACCCCGCCGGTACTGTGTTTATCTACTTTTATTCCTTCAATTCCGGAAAGATCAATTTGATCACCGGATTGAACCATTGCTTCTGTTAAGTGAACACGCTCTTCCTTTGTCATGCCTTTGAAAAATACAGCCATAGAAAAAGCCGACATTTGATAGTCTGGAATCTCTCCATTCGTAAATCCATTTATCAAAAATTGTATTTCTTCTTTCGTTAATTCAAAACCATCACGTTTCTTTTCAATTAAGTCAACCATTCTCATATGACTTCCTCCTAAACTGATGAATATACCTAATTCTTATCTGGCATAGATCCATATCAAAAGCATTTTTATTCCTAATTAAAAAATCTTAAGGACACTCCTTAAGATTCAACAGATGAAAAGGATTTATTCGTAATAATAAAGATCAACATAACAGTAGTTACCTACTGAACAAATTATGTTGATATAATACTTATTGGGATATGACTAAGAAAGACAGATCCTAGCCTGTCTCTCTTTATTTTACTTTACTTTTAAATCCTCCAGTACCTCTTGTGATGCCCTCTCTCCAGTTTCAACTGCTCCATTTAAATATCCTTGGAAAGCTACTGATGTGTGCTCACCTGCAAAGAAGATGTTACCTTCACGTTCTCCCGCAATTCCAGCAAATTTCGTATATTGACCAACTTTGAAATATGAATAGGACCCTCTTGACCACTGGTTACTTAACCAGTGGTCAACTGTAGATAATCCTTTCCAGTATTTTTCGCTTCCTGGCAAAACAGGTTTTAGCTGCCCGAAAAAGGATTCTGTGATCTCTTCTAGTTGCTCTTCTGTTAAAGCATTTATATTGGCAGCCGTTCCTGCCCCCGTATAGTTAACAAGAATGCCCGACTTACCTTTTTGAGCACGAGAAACCTCCCAAGTATTCTGATACCCGGTATCCGAAAATGTTCCACCATTGGTTCCAAGCTTTCTCCAGAACCGATTTGAAAATTGTGCATGAAGTTTCGTATTTACTCCCACTCCAATCTCCTCAATGGCCGTTACTTTTAAGGAACTAAATCCTGCATCCTCGTAATCAATCAATCTTAATATTCTAAAGGGAATAGTTAAGACAACCTTTTCCGCAAAAACTTCCCACCTGCTTTCACTGTTTCGAAAGACGAGTCTTATTTCACCTAGACTATTTTGTTCAATCTTCATCAACTCTGCATTAAATTTAATTTGTCCATCCAGCTCCTTAGCTAATAACTCTGGAAGTAGGTCATTTCCACCCCTTATATGGAATTGTTCATCTGAATCTCCAAATATATTCAAGGAGCCTTTTGGGGAAAAACCTAACAAATAGAGTAGATTTAATGCACTTTGCTGATCGGCATCTGCTCCATATTCAATTGTATAGGCTAGTACCAATAATTGACCAAACTTTGAATGGATGCCACCAGGCACAATTTCATTTATATAATCAACGATAGACATATGATCAAGCTCAAAGCCGCGCTCTGTAAAACTATTATAAAGTGTAGTTTCTCCCACTTCTTCAAGATCCTTTTGTAGTTGAGGATAAACTCCTAAAAAGTCCTTTGTTGCTTCTTCTAAAGTGTATGAGGATCCCTTAAGATAGTAACGCGGTTCTGTTCCTTTTGTCTCAGCCTCAATTAAATTATCTAATTTTAAATTAAACTCTTCAGCAAGATTTCGAATCTCCATGTGACCAGTATTGATCAATTCTCCGCCACGCTCGACAATTTGATTTTCTTTGAAAGCACCCCTTCTTGTCCAACACCGCCCCCCAACCCGATCCGTCGCCTCGTAAATAGTAGATAAAATCCCCGCCTGCTTTAGACGATATGCACAAGTAAGGCCTGCTAAGCCCGCTCCCACAATAATAATTCTTGGAGCATTTTTCATTTCTCTTTTTAGATTAGAATATTGTCCTTCTTCCATGTTTGGATAGACAGGGCTTTTTGAAATATTTCTATCAGGTTGAATCCCTTTTTCGTTCCTTTTTTGTTTCTCCATTTCCATATGTGCCGCTGCAAAAGCTCTCTGCACCATACTAGCCAATGGCGTATGTGCCAAATAAAATCCTCCCCTTTATTTACTATTGAAAAATAGAAAAATGTTTTATTGGCAATATATGCTTGGCTACATTAAATTGAAATAGTTCATGTTAATTAACTTTAAATATATGATGAGAATTCCCCTATTATTGTTTCATGTGAAACATCATTCACGAAACTGTTCGCTTCTTCATATAATTACAATAAGTTACTTACTAGAGGTGATATAATATTGAGTAATAATAACAATCAGGATTCCTTCCGTGGTGATATTTACGATTTGATTGAACTTCAACAATTATTAGCTGGTCCTCACAAAATCATTTTTAAGGGTGCAAGTCCATATCAGAATGTGCTTTTGATAGAAACAATGAATATACGTTTATACCAGAATAATGAACTTAAATGGAATTCAATGGATGAAAGAATTTTTCATGAGGCTTTAGTACATCCATCCATGCTTTTATCGGAACGGCACGATCGTATCCTAATCATCGGCGATGAAAGTGGATTAGCATTACGAGAAGTCCTTAAATATCCAAGTGTTAACCATGTCAATCTAGTGGCACTATCCCCCGAAATCCTTTTAGCCGCTAAAAATACTCCAGAAATTATTGAGCTTAACGAAGGTTCCTTCTCTGATAAACGTGTTCAAATCTCAGATACCAATATAGATGATGTTCTTATGACAGAGAAGCAGAAATTTGATGTTATTATCGCCATTCTGCCAGAAGAAGAGAGCCTTTTTTTTACCCAGGAATTCTTTCTCCAACTGTCCAACCAGCTTACTGACAGCGGGCTAATGGTTTGTACGTCCTCATCTCCGAAAGATGCCTCTTTGGAATACTGGAGTATTTCAAAAACATTAGAAAGCGTGCCATTATACAATCTCAACTACCACGTCCATGTTCCCTGGTTTGGTGATTGTGGATTTCACCTGGCTGGAAAGAAACCCTTAAGATGGAGTGAAGAGAAAAAAATTGATGTGCCGAACAGTTCCCTTCCTAATAATCTAATGCCATGGTTTATATTTTCGGAACAGGTCATGTCATTCAAGAATAAAGCCATTGTTATTGTCAACTCCTTAGATTCCCTTTCATTACGCAAATTATCTTCCTCAAGTGAAGCCTCTACCACTCCAGCAGAGCAAGAGGCTGATGTCGATCCGGAAGAACTGAAAGAGCTTCATCATCTTCTCTCCAATCCTCACCGTATTTTATACGAAGGAATAGAGGGGGATCATGTATTAGTTTTGGAAACAACTGATGTTCGTCTTTATCTAGATAAGCAACTACAGTTCAGTTCATTAGATGAGGAATTCTATCACGAGGCTCTTGTTCATCCTGCATTATCCATAAGCCAAAAACGGGACAGCATCCTTATTGTAGGCGGCGGTGATGGGTTGGCTATTAGAGAAGTCCTAAAATACCCTGATGTAAAGCATATAGACTTAGTAGATCTTGATCCATTAATGCTCGACATGGCTAGTAATATTTCTGCGGTTGTTTCCCTTAATAAAAGCGCCCTACACGATAAGCGGGTATTCATTCATCAGCAGGATATTCAAGTATTCCAACGAAACCAAAAGGACCAATATGATGTCATTATAGTAGACTTACCTGACCCAGGCGATGAAGTCTTAAGCCGCTTGTATACTGTGGAATTTTTTAAGGAATTATTAAATCTTCTAACGGAAGACGGTATTCTTGTTTGCCAATCTCATTCACCAGAATATGCTCCATTAGTATACTGGAGTATCGGGCTTACACTTATGGAGACAGGAATGCATGTCCAAAGCTACCATATAAACGTTCCTTCCTTCGGAGATTGGGGATTTCATTTGGCAGCAAAAAAACCTTTGGCCGTAGATGATATAAAATTAACTATCCCGAATACCACAACACTCCCTGAAGACCTTTCAACCTTGTTTGTCTTTTCTCCTATGTTACAGTCGGTTTTAATGGAAGCACAGATAAATAGTTTGTCTGATTTAAAATTACATGAAATTTATCGGCAAGAATTTAGTCAGTAATAGGGACTTAAAAATGTGTTCTTTTTAATAAAGAACGCATTTTTCCTTTTATATAAGTCCATTTTCTAATAACCTAGGGCAACCATACAAGTTATTTTTCTAATATTACATACCATAGTTTAAAAGGTAAACGGAAGGGAATGATGGAATTTTGGTCAAAGAAGGAAAGCATATTATTATTGATGGATTCGAGTGCGATTCTTCACTTTTGGATAATATCACATATTTAGAGAAATTGTGTAAACAAGCAGCTCTAGACGCAGGCATGGAAATTTTATATTCTTACTTCCACCAATTTGAACCTCAAGGCGTAACAGGAGTACTAGTTTTATCGACTTCACATTTGTCCGTTCATACATGGCCTGAAGAGGGATATGCTTCCTTAGATTTTTATACATGCGGAAAGCAAGATCTTGATCGCGAAGTGGAATTTCTCTTAAAAGGATTGTCTTCAAAAAAAGCAATGGTGTACTCCATTTTACGCGGAGTTTCATATCCTCAGCTAATTAAACATTTAGAATACCCTGAACAAATGATTTATCAAGGCGAAGTCTATGAGAACTAAAAATGTAAAACCCTATACTTATGGATCCTTGTATAAACAAGATCATCCTGACGATGGAATTCTCCCTATTATAGCTGGAAACCTTGTTAATTTTAATATAGCTGGCCCTTACCAAAATACTAGACCTAATGTCGCTACAAACAGAATTACAGTTTTTAAATCAGGTGTATATCATATAACAGCAAATGTATCTGTTATCTTAGAGGAAGAACAATTTGCTGAATTCACTATCAACTTAAGTTCGAATAAATCTGAACCACATCCACTTGTTGGATCCATTTTTGACGTAAATGGCATCAGTATTATTACAGGAACAACTGTTCAATCATTTTTGAACGCTGGTGATGAAGTGGGGATTTATATTGCTAAAGCCTTTGCTCCTGGAGACAAACCATTAAAATACAACAGGGCCGCACTAACTTTATTTTTACTCGATGAATTTCTAAAAAATTAGCCAAGCAAGCATTGACTTCATCAAAGCTTGCTTGGCCTGTTTTTTTTACTTTTTTATTAGCAAACTGGCATTAATCATCCCAGCAATCATCTACAATTTCTGCAAGTACTAGGTTATGATCCGTTTGAATTTTATTGTTTGACCTGCTTTTAATATAGTTATAGGGAAAATGAAACATATCCTGAACTCTCTCCTTAGATAGGAAACGTGTAGGAATAGAAGGGGTGATATCGTCAGGCAATAATGGACGATTTGCCGCCATACAAAATCCATAATCGTCTTCATATTCCGCAATGACATCAAAATGATAAGGCAAAACATGAAAACCTGCATTCACTAAGGTAGCTTGCACACACCAAAGGTACTCTGGTATCCAGGCTAGTGAGGGACAAGAGATAGTAATCACGCCACCTGGTTCCAATCTTTCTTTTAAAAGCCTAAAGAATTCCCGACTGAAAAGCCTGCATAGTTCTGGACATTCCTCGCTCGGCTCCGGAATATCTATGAAAATGGCATCCCATTTCCCTTGAGTATCTTCAATAAATTTTCGTCCATCTTCGATAACTGTTCGTACTTTTGGGTGGTTTAATGCACCTTTATTAAATTTGACGAGAGGTTCTAAATTTTTACCAAAATCCATCATAATGGAGTCTATATCTAGTGTCGTGATCTCCTTCACTTCAGGATACTTAAGAGCTTCTCTTGTTGTAATGCCACCACCACCACCAATTATAAGAATGTTCTCCCGTTTAACAGTGACTGCCATCGGCAAATGAATTAATGCTTCAGCATATATTTCATCGTCCTCTGTTGTTCCAAACATTACATCTCCATTCGCATATACAAGCGTTTGCCCTTGATTGTCAACCAAGGCGATTCGTTGGGTCGGTGTTTTAACACGTTTGATAATACGATAATCTCCATCAGGCTCCTCATCTTCTGATACATAATCTCGAATAGAACCACTACCCAAAAAGCGCCAATAGAGCCAGACTAGAACTTCAACGAGAAGGACAAGAGCCGCACCTGTGACAATCCAACCAAATTGATTTAAGCCAATCATTTTTTCCCTCCTTCTTCCAACATATAAATATGTTATGTATTGAAAGAAGGAGTGACTGAGGCAATTTAAAAGAAATTTTTCACTAATCATTATTTGCCCTGTGACGGGAAATTCGCCTAAAATATCATTAGAAATCGCCTTTTTAAAAACCTCATTTACTTATGATAAGGTTCACCCCACCTATTTAACCAGCAGTTTATTACAAAAATATATAATATGGAAACTAATAAAAAAACAGTGCCTGCTACCCGCCGAATAATGTCGATGAATTCGACAAAAAACGGGTGGACAGGCACTTATATCAGTTACCCTTTTTACCAGATTGAGAGAAATCCGGCATTTTTGTTACAGATGGCAGACCAGAGATATAACCAATACCACCTGTTTTATTAATACCAATTTGTTCATCAACTGCTTTAAGTAGTTCTTCTTTATTAACTGCTGTAATGGCCTTACCATCCACTTCGTCACCAGGATGCTGGAAATTACTTAAAATGTATGAGAATCCATTACGGTCATCAGCAGCAAATAAGCCAGTTGCTTCCGCTCCTGCTGGAACAGATAAAATTCGAGCTAATTCTTTAGTATCAACATTATAAGCCCAAACGAAGTTATTTGTGTATGCACCACTATCTTCACCAATAAATAGTACTCTCATAGCTTCAGAGTAACTTAGGTTATCTGGATTCGCTACTTTATCTACATTCGCAGTGTTTCCGTATGCATCAGCTTCTTTTAAATCTTCACCAACAACTAATCCAGACATTGAAAGTGCTACATATGAGCTATTAATTGCCTTTCCTTGACTATCTTTTTGGCCACCTTGTAGGTCTAATTGATAAGTTACACCAGCTTTAATTTTTGGCAATTGAATATGGTCTGCTGGGTCTTTTCCTGTTGAATCTTTTTCCATAGCCTTACTTTGATCGGAAATTGCAATATAAACTTTTTTATCCTTTTCGTTTAGTACTACGCCTTCCATTTTATTAAATTCTGTAGTCGCACCAAGAATAGCCGCATATCGACGAGTTTCAAGGAAGGCTGCTGCTTTTTCTTTGCCAGGTTTAAGTTTTAAGTATTCAACTTTTCCTTCATTTGAGTATGTTTTAATAGCGGTGAAACCTTCTTTAGGAGCATCTGAAGTTTCAAAAATATCATTGAATGTAATGCCGCTATCAATAATATCTTTCACTTCTTTATCCGTTGCATGTCCTAAATTAATCCATTTTAAATCTCCTGAGCCACCGTTTTCAATACCTGTTTGTTTAAATGTAGCTGCATATAATGTACCTGATGATAAATCCTTTTCTTTGTCCGCTACATACATAAACATTCCTGTATTACCACCATCATCCCCGTAAAAAACAGTTTTGTTATCAGGCATGACTTTAGCTAACTCATGAGAGAAACGTCCTGTACTGTAATGTTTTACAACTGATGTTTTACCATTCTTATCTACTGTAATTTCAGGAGTATAGCCATAGAAATAAGGATTAGCCTTTGCTTTATCTCCGAAATAGAATTGAGAGAATGTTTCAACTTGACTTCTTACTTTCGAAGTTGGGTCTAAGAAAAGACGTGCATCTGGTTCATACTCTTCAGAACCTAAATGTGTATTCCATGGAGATAATGATCCGTTACATGGAATCCAAAGTCCATTCACGGCTGAAAAATCAATTTTTTCTACTTTTACAGTTTTAAGTTCACCTGTTTTTTTGTCCTGTTCCAACTCAGTTAAAGACATAGATGCTGGAACTAAACCGTATGCTGATTTACCAGCAGCATCAACAGTTTGATATTCATAATGTGTAATCATATAAAGTTTACCGTTAATAGGCATTAATAAGCTGTTTGAATCTGGAGCATCGGAGACAAAGTAGCCTCCGTTTGTGCTGCTTGGATCCTTAATTGGATTTCCATTTACATCAATGGGAGTACCTGCAGGAATTTTTTCCCCTTTAACTGTTGCTACCTTATCTTCGGATTTAAATAGGTAGTTGTAAGACAGCGGAAATGTTTTTACTTTTCCATTGATATATTTCACATCAACTGTTGCATTTGTATATGTTTTTACCATTTCATCAATAGTAGTAGGTGCTGCCATTCCATTAAATTTAACAGATTCTATTTTAATATTTTCCTGAGAAGCCGCTACTACTGGTGTTACTGCTGGAACAGTAATAGCTAATGTAAATGCTAAAGTAGCCCCTTTTTTCGCTAGTTTCTTATTAATCATCTAAAAAATCCCCCTAGTAGATTTATAGTTTACAGTTCAATTAAACCAAATAATTGTTAATACAATATTAACCTTGTGTATGTTTTTTATTAGTTCTAAATATTCAATGTTAACAGGGGCTTTTTTTGATAACATTCCATTTTTAATTGATCAAGGTGAACTCAGGGGTTTGGATGTAAACGTAAATAATCCCCACCTGTTAAACCAGATGGGGATTACAAGGGAGGTGAAAAAAGTTCATCCTCCCTCTACAGTTGTCTTCGAATTATAATCCAATTGGAGAGAGGTCCACCATTCAAAGCATGGGACATAATGTAACAAATTCACACTATAAAATCTGGTAGTATAATAGTAAGGTACCAATGTCCACTCGTTACGATCTATTTCTTAGTCGTCTTCATGATGAATTTTTTCGGAAGGAGCAATTGCTAAACCACTAAAGGAAATTGGTCCTACAACAGCAGCTTCCGTACCATTAGTAATATTTTCAACTGTTACTTGATAAAGATGTTTACCTGCCCCCACATTCGTATCTATAGCTTGAAATGTTGCTATATAGTTTACCTCTGAGGTAGGGTCTGATTCCACTCCTTCTTGAGCCCTGAAGATTTCCCTTCCATCACGGAAGATCTTAAACAAAAGTTGAGATGTACCAGTAACTCCACGCACTCCCACTGTCGCAATTAATTCTACATTATTATTATTTGCATTTCTTCGAGGAATAGTTATATTAATATGTGCTACTATCAATCTTTTCGGAGAATGAGGAATCATTTTTGGTCTAATTGTATCAACCTTACTAACCGGTTCTGTTGCTTGATAATCAATTATACGAAACATTAAAGTCACCTCCTTATACAGTAAAATATGCAATTAAAGAGATATAGCTTGGACAATCTAATCATAGTAAGTGCAAAAAGATAAAAAATGCCATACATCAAAATAAGACTTTACAACTTTAGATGTAATTAATTCTTTCTACAAACCTTTTCGCTGCACGTGATAACGAAACGTTTTTTAAATAACAAATACCAATGCTCCTTTTTGGAATTTCCTCTTCTAACAATACCTCGTATAAATATCCCTTTTCTATGTAATCCTTTGAAAACTCTTTTATGATACAAGAAATACCTAAGTTTATTCTTGTAAATTCTATTAATAAATCATAGGATCCAAGTTCGAATACAGGTGAAACCTGGAATCCCTTCTTTTTCAAAAAGTTTTCTACAAAGATTCTTGAGTTTGATTTTTTTTCTAAAAATATTAACGGCATTTTCATTAAATACTCAAAACTAATTGGCTTCTTAGTTATTCTTTTATATTTTTCTCCACAAACAAAAATATCCTGAATCTCCTTACATGGTATGGTTTGAATATTCTCGTCTTGTATAGGTAAATTACATAAGCCTAAGTCCGCTTTGCCAATTTTAATAAGCGCACAAATTTCGGTTGTTGTTCCATTTAATATAGTTAATTTAATTCCGGGGTATCGGAGATGGAATTCCTCCAAATAAGGTAACAGAAAATAACGTGAGATTGTATCTCCAACCCCGATTCGTAATTCTCCAAACTTTAATTGTTTAAATTCTAATAATTTATCTTCTGCAACATTAATCATTCCTATCGCTGAGTTCACGTGTTCATATAATAGACTTCCTTCATTTGTTAATTCTACGCCCTTTGATGTTCGGTAGAAAAGCTGTATATCTAATTCATTCTCCAGCTTTGAAATCGATTGACTGACAGCAGATTGTGTCATATATAGTTCCTGTGCCGCCTTTGAAAAACTTTTATTTCGACCGACAATGTTAAAAATGCGATATAAATCCAATTTCCCAATCACATTACCACCCCTTATACCACATATTATAAACATTAATTTTACTAATATCACTTAAAAGGATATAGTAGTATAGGATAAAAAAATCGTACTTCATTAATTAACAATAAATACTCTTATTAGAGGAGAGATTATATTGGAAAGAGTAGTTGGAACAGTCGTACGCGGACTTCGCGGACCAATCATTAACAAAGGCGATAACATTGAAGAAATTGTCGTAAATACTGTATTAAATACAGCTAAAGTAGAGGGTTTTTCTATTCAAAATCGTGACATCGTTACGATTACTGAATCCGTTGTAGCCCGTGCCCAAGGGAACTATGCGACTATTGACGATATTGCTACAGATATTAAGAGTAAATTTGGAGAAGAAACAATCGGTGTGACTTTTCCAATCCTAAGCCGTAATCGATTTGCGAACTGCCTAAAAGGGATTGCAAAAGGAACAAAGAATGTAGTCTTAATGTTAAGTTATCCCTCTGATGAAGTGGGTAATCACCTAGTAGATATTGACGACCTCGATATTAAAGGAATTAACCCTTGGACAGACGTATTATCAGAAGCTGACTTCCGCAAGCATTTCGGTTATAACAAACATCGATTCACAGGTGTTGACTATATTGATTATTATAAAAGTTTAATCGAAGCGGAAGGAGCAAATTGTGAAGTTATCTTCTCAAACAATGCAAAAACCATTTTAGACTTTACAAAGAATGTGTTAACTTGTGATATTCATTCTCGCTTTAGAACAAAGCGCATCTTAACAAACAATGGGGCTAAAAATGTATTGGGCCTTGATGACATTCTCAAAGAATCAATCAATGGCAGCGGATTTAACGAGGCCTACGGCTTACTAGGATCCAATAAGGCAACGGAAGACAGTGTTAAACTATTCCCTAATAACTGTCAGCCAATTGTCGATAGTATTCAAGCTAAGCTTAAAGAAGAGACAGGAAAAACAGTAGAAGTCATGGTTTACGGCGATGGTGCATTTAAAGATCCAGTGGGTAAAATTTGGGAACTCGCAGACCCTGTTGTATCACCAGGATATACGGCCGGGCTTGACGGCACACCAAATGAAGTGAAATTAAAATACTTAGCAGATAACAATTTCTCACACCTTCGTGGAAAAGAGTTAAAACAGGCTATTTCTGAATATATCCAGAATAAAAATGAAGACCTTGTTGGTGCAATGGAAGCACAAGGAACTACACCACGTAGATTAACGGACCTAATTGGATCATTATCTGATTTAACTTCCGGCAGCGGTGACAAAGGAACCCCAATGATCTATATTCAAGGATACTTCGATAACTATACAAAATAAGAGCAGTACAAAAGGGTGTCTTTTAAATTAAGACACCCTTTTGCTTTATCGTTCATAAACTGTAGCTATTTATGGTTAGGTTCATCGCACCTTATATACCTGCGGTTTTTCCACTAAATATCTCACCATAAGTAAATTAGCTTTATTTTCTTAATTAAAAAGACGAAGTAAAACCACTAAAAATAATAAAGGGTTACCTCGTCTGATTATTAATTTCCATAATGTCCCCATTATGTCCCTATTTTGTCCCCATTTTCACAATTAGTATTTGAATACTAATTATTTAAGCTCTAATGATGTCCCTATTTGTCCCTATTTTATGGTGAATAGATGTACTTCGTTCCCGCTCCTCTTCCTATAGTCTTTACACCATCAGGTTCTAATTCTTGTATTAAACGTTGAACTTGTTTACGATTCATTCCAGTTAATTGTCTTATTTCCTTATTAGTTAGGCTTCGATCTGTCTTTAAAATTGATAGGATTCGAATTTTGACTACCTCTTTATCTAAACTTTGTTGCCGTTCATATTTCAATTCACCTTTTAACATTTCATAAGCATTTCGTGAAAGGGTGAAATACCTACCTTTCCCACGACCAATTGATTCTAATAAGTTAAATTCATTATGCATACGGCTAAGTAGTTCACGGGCTTGTTCCATACTTCTTTGTGCGACATCAGCAGCTATTGAAGTATCAATTTCTTCATGTCTTATTAAATATTGCAATATAAGCAAGTGGTCAACATCAATGTGATGATTTTCTTTCGCCATATAATCAATCAAGTTTTTAAAGTCTTTATTTAGAGGAGAAGATATAAAAGTAAGCTCAATGTTACTACCAATTTCCCTATAGATAGGTGGCTCTTTTCCTTCAATTAATAATGAGCGAAATATCCTTGAAACGCCCAAATTTGAGCGATTGACTAATTTTAGCCTATCTAGTAAATCCATTAAGTGGTTATTCCTCGCTACTGGGGGATGGTGGAGGATGTTTTGAGGAGTAATACCCCCGACAAACTCCCCTGGATTAGTTAGGATTAGCTTATCCTTATATTGTTTCAACATTATAGTTCCAATCATTCGATAGTCCCGATGACCAAATGCATTAAGTAACGCTTCTCTTAGTGCTATTGTCGGATAAGTGCTAAACTCTGGATGTACAAGTCCTGATTCAACAGTTACCATTGGATTATCAACAGCAATATATCGTTCGAGTTCATATAATGCCACGGGAATAGCGTGCGTTCCGTCATCCCTAAGGGAATAATCTGTATCACTGATCATCTTTCTATACGACCATTTATGTTGAGGAATCAACCTTGAAATAGCCTCAGGTTTCCCAACAAGTAACAAGGAACCTTTTGTAAAATAATTATCTTTTAACGCTCCAATTGACCGTAATAAATCCTCATCAGATAATGATAAAAGTTTTTCGTCTACCCTTTCTCTAGACATAATTTCACGTACTCGTTCCATTGCGGAATGTGAGAAAAGACTTTTCCAATCCTCATGTATAATTTCAGCAGTGAAGTCCATTTGAGAGGAAGAATCCATCATTTTACGCCTTAATGACCCAGTATATGGAATACAATCTTTGCCCTGTCTTATTGTTGCTGACCCATCAGTTGTAGTATAAGGCGGCATACCCGGATACACATTCATTAACAATAAGCGCTTTGTTCCCTCAGGTATAACAATATCCTCAAATACCGGAGTTAGATGTGGATCTGTTTTTTCATAAATTCTTTTTTGAAGTATTGTGATTTCCACATCTTGCGGAACACCTAATATTGCATTAGATCTCCCTTTAACTTTATCCGCAACACCGAATACAACACTTCCCCCTCCACCATTGGCCATGCACACAGCCATTCTTAACATCAACTTAATATTGTCATCAAAACTTCTTGTAATCCATTGCTTAAAATCTAATTGTTGTGACTCGAGGTCATCAGCAATATTTGTTTCCAACTTATCTAGTAGACGGTAAATTTCATCTTTAGATATCATCATCTTTAACACCTCCTCCTTTTCAAATTGAATTTTTATACTGTCTGCACAAACTTGAGCATCGGATTACTATCCTTCCTAGTTATATCAAGGCTTATTGGCCAATTTCATTCTGGAAAAGTCGTGTTATTTATTATAAATTCTATATATGTGATTAATTCCCTTCTTAAAAATATTCACTAAAAAGGTAATACAGAAGACTCCGTATCACCTTTCCTAATACTTCATAATAACCATTATTGGACTTATTTCTCTAAAGGCCGCATCTATTTATGATAAGGTTCGTTCCTATTAATCCTAAAAGCCCGATATATCTGCTCCACCAATATTAGCCGCATCAATTGATGAGGAAAGGTCATTTTTGAAAATGATAATGCGTAATCAGCCCGCTTTTCGACTGCCTTGCTTAATCCTAATGAGCCTCCAATGACAAAAGCAATTTTACTTTTACCGTATGTCGCCAGTTGATCAATTTCCCGCGCCAATTCTTCAGAGGTAAGCATTTTCCCTTGAATGGCTAAAATAATAACATACGTATCATCGGAAATTTTTGCAAGAATGCGTTCTCCTTCTTTATCCTTCACTTGTTCCATTTCAACTTCGCTTAAGTTCTCCGGTGCTTTTTCATCGGTCACTTCGATGACTTCTACTTTTGCATAGGGTCCTAATCTTTTTAAATATTCATCGATCCCCTGCTTTAAATATTTCTCTTTTAGTTTGCCAACACTGAAAATTGAGATATTCACATTTGTCCTCCTGCTATAAACAAGTTATCCACAATATTTATCCACATATCCACAAAGCTACTTCCGTATATTGTGGACGAATATTAGTTCGACACAACATATACTGCGATATTTTGACAATATTCACAGGTTGTTGATAAGTCATTTCCTTCTACCTTCTCAATAGTAGGTGCAACTTCATATTCATCAACTATTATATCTAACGCTAATTCAACGTGTTCTTCACAGCATTTAATCATCCTTGTTCACCCTCTATCCACAAAATTTTACTAACAAAACTACTATCAATTATTTTACATGATTAGACATAATCCACAATCCTATTCCATCAAAAAAGGAGATCAATTTATCCACATTGGTAATAACTTGTGGATGATTGATCCCCCTTTTATTCTTAATATGTCTCTTCCTGAGTTAACTTCATTGTCGTTGTGAATTTCTTTCCATCGCGATAATAGGTCACTTCCATAGAATCACCAATCTCTTTGTCAATATACAGATGTTTACGCAACTCAAGCACATCGACGATTGGTTTACCATCTAACTCTACAATCACGTCTAACTCTTTTAAACCGGCAACTGAAGCAGGGGAGTTTGGCATAACACTCACAATGAAGACACCTTTTTCAACGTTCTTAGGCAGTTTTAATGTTTCTTGCCAGTGATAACTTGGGATCTCATTTAATGATCTTAGCCCCACTCCCATAAATGGACGACGGACTTCCCCGAATTTCTCTAGGTCTTCTATTACTGGGATTGCGCTATCAATTGGAATTGCCAGACCAATTCCTTCAACGGCTTGCTCGGCAATCTTCATCGAGTTAATTCCAATAACCTGTCCTTCGATGTTAACAAGTGCACCACCGCTATTACCCGGGTTAATTGCTGCATCCGTTTGAAGAACTTCCGACTGCCAATCAGGTATTCCATCCTTATTAAAGTCTTGAGGAATCGTTCTTTCAACACCACTTATAATACCTTGGGTAACGGACCCTGAAAATTGCAGCCCGAGCGGGTTTCCAATTGCCAGTACAGGCTCCCCAACTACTAAATTATTGGATGTTCCAATTTCAGCTACAGTCTTTACTTTAGCAGCGTCAATTTGGATTACAGCTAAATCCATTAATTCGTCGCTGCCTAGCACTTTGGCTGGAACTCGTTCTCCATCGCTTAAACTGACCTCAACATTTGACGCTCCTGCAATGACATGGTGGTTCGTTACAATGAAGGCTTTCCCATTTTCCTTTTTATAAATAACACCTGAGCCCGTTCCAACCTCACTAGTGTCTTGCCAAAAACCAGTTTCTTGAATGTTAATAACACCAACTACAGCATCGGATACTTTACTGACTGCATCCGTAACTGCAGATGAAATATTTACATTTACGGTTTGTGCTGTACCAGGTACTCCACCCTGATTTGGAACTTCTGATGCCTGCTCAGTTGTAGTTCCTTTCGGTATTAAGTTATAAGGGAGAACATCATATTTCAATAAGGTTGGAATTGTAAAAATGATAATTAATGCCCCTAAAATTGCTCCAACCAGTGATGCTATAAAATATCCTCCGCGACTGCCATTCTTTCTTCTGTTGTCATAATCCTCATTAATATATCCCAATTAGATTCACCAATCCTTTCGCTGATGAATGATATTTCTAGGATGTGCGATCTGAGCTGTTACTACTCAAATTTTTCATATTCGCTCCAGTTTTTTCGTCGCTGAGCGGGTGGCTTCCGCTTTTCTTTGTCTAGCTCCGGCTCCTAGCGACTCGAAAAACTTCACCCGCCTCCCTACGATAAGTCAACATCGATTCGCTTCACTCATCGTGTTTCCTTTATCTCAGTCGCCGTGCTCCAGTTTTTTCGTTAACAGTCGCCTCCGCTTTTCTACACCACCGCAAGTTTTGTGGGGACTTTTGGATCTGTATCGTACAGCTTAAAGTCTTCGCCGACGGCAAATCCTTTTTCCTGCAATGTCTGGGAAACAGACATTCTTGCCAAATCTTTAATGTTATTATCTTTACTTAAATGGGCCAAATAAATACGCTTTGTTTTATCGCCGATGCAATCTGCTAAAGCAAGGCCGGCATCTTCGTTGCAAACATGACCGACATCACTAAGGATGCGGCGTTTTACATTCCAAGGATAAGGGCCCATTCTTAACATTTCAACATCATGATTGGCTTCAAAAATAAAAACGTCTGAATTGCGAATGGTTCCTTTAATTCGATCGCTTACATACCCTAGATCGGTTACTAGCGTTACCTTTTTTCCCATGCTATGGAAGCAGTAAAACATGGGCTCTGCTGCATCATGGGATACCCCAAATGACTCCACATCAATATCAGCAAATGTTTTAACAGACCCAACATCAAAGATGAACTTTTGCTCTGTTGGGATGGCGCCGATTAATCCCTCCATCGCTTTCCACGTCTTCTCATTCGCATAGATCGGTAATTTATACCTTCTGGCCAATATCCCTAACCCTTTAATATGGTCACTATGCTCATGCGTGACTAATAATCCATCTAACTCCTTTGGGTCAAGGTTAACAGTATCCATCAACTGCTCCATTTGTTTCCCACTAAAACCTGCATCTACTAGCAATTTTGCTTTATCTGTTCCAATGTAAAAGGCGTTTCCCGTACTGCCGCTGGCGAGTACACTAAAATGCAAACTCATTTTCTCCAACTCCAGTTTGAATTAATTCAAGTACTTGTCCGTCGATGGCATTGACAAAAAAGTCTTCTTTATTATTAACAACGATATGCCAGGTCGGAACGAATATTTGAACATCACCTGATAATGGAACATTCTTGTAGTATCCTAATTCTACCTTGGTTATATGTCCACCAGATGTCAAATAATCGTTATTATATAAATTTTCAATTGCTTTCAGAGGAAGTAAAACTTCTTGATTCGACCCTTCCTCTTTAATTTCCTTTATATTCGTCAACATCGTTTGCTCATAACTGATAATTTCATTGTCTTCATTTAACTGAATCGAAAGCATTGCATTTTCGTTGAAATATAAAGGCCTTCCCCGATAGGTTTGGAAAAAGATCAGCTTATTTATCTTTTTATTCCAACCCCAATACTTATAGGAATAGCCTGAAATCACATGTTCCTTTAAAAACCCCTGCAAAAATGGCTCAATATTTGTATTTGGGAGTGGAATGGGTCTGTTCAGCTTAGATACAATCCATTCCTGGGTTAAAAATGATACCTTTTGATCTGTCAGTTTTAGTAAATCAGATGAAATAAACCTTTTTCTTTTACCGGTAATATAAGACTCACGTTCGACTTCTTCTGGAAGGCCTACATAGGTGATCTCATCTGCCTCTAACTGCTCTTCAATTGTAGACTCTGTTATATATTCAAGTTCAGCAGTCGTTCTTTTTTCAATAATTTGGAATACCAAAAACAAATCAAGGACAAGAAAAATTAGAATAAAAATAGTCTTAGTTTTACTCCAATCCAAGCTTTTCTCCCCCTTGACTAATAGACGTACTAGAAATATAGATTCCTTCCCACTTTCCGTCATATTTTATATACCATTTCGGTTTTACTGTTGCGACAGCTGTGTTTAATTTTTCTTTTGAAAAGTCATAGCCTACTAGTGCGGCCTCTAATGAACTCAACGTAAAGTCCGGTTTTACTTGCGTTAAATAACTAAGAAGCTCTCTTCCAGATGGTAAAATCACTTGTTTTTGCTCACTATCTATAGCAAATCGCAAATTAGTTAAGGACCGAACATATTCATAAATTTCATTATCTCGCCATGATTCATAGATCATTGTTGCACCCTTGTCATTAAAGACAAGATGGCCGTTCACCATTAATTGAAATTTCACTGTATGTTTAGCCCTGCTCCAATCTATTAATGAAAAAGAATCGGTCCAGCCTGAATGGTCATTAATAAACTCAATTGATTTTAAAATCATTTCTTCAGGTTCCAGCTCGTACACTTCCTGATTAGCTGGATTTACAAATCTCATCATATCTTGATTTTGTGAGATTTCTAATGCCCTTGTTCCATCGGTAAAGGATTCCTCCCCATTATTTAAACGATATTGTTTAAGAGTATTTGGATCGTTAAACAATGCATTTTTAAAATCAGAAGATAAAATATTTTGGGTTGAAAAAGTAAGCTGCTTTATCGCTATCCGTTGTTCCGGTAAATATAAAGTGTGGCCTTGGTTGCCGCTGACAGTAAAATACGGTGAATTCTTAAAATTGCTATGCAGCAACAATTCATTTATTTTGCCCGCCTCATTTTGTTCAACTTTCAATTTTACCGCTTGGTCAGTAGCGTATGAAATCAAATAAAGAGCAGGTTCCTTTGAAAAGCTTACGATAATACGATCAAAATAATTAATATCCCACTCTTGTCTTATTGGCCCCATAATGTAGTTGGAAATATTGATTGGTAAATTAACTGGAAATATCATTTCCAAGCTTCGTTCTTTCAACAAAATGGAATCCAATTGTTCCGGTGTTGAAAAAGTGATATGTTCATATTCCAATGAATTAAGGTCCATCACCATTTGATAAATTTCATCTGTAAACATAGAGTCGGTAACCCCATAATGAAGACCATCCTGATGATAAATAAATTGCGTTGGTTTGATTACTTCATTGAATTGCCGCTTTTCACCAATTGCAACGGAGTTGAGGTTATTTACCTTTTGGCGAAAGTCATACTGGGGCTGAAACGTCCATAATCCCCATGTCAAAGCTAAACTTAATAAAACGAGTAAGGCAAGAATAATTGATTTTATTTTTTCAATCCTTACTTTCATGACAAATCCTCCTCCCTTCGCGGGATGTCAAGAGGAAGCGTAAAGATGATAGTCGTTCCTTTTCCTTCTTCACTATCAGCCCAAATTTCTCCGCCATGAATTTCAATTATTTCCTTCGCGATCGCCAACCCTAAACCAGTACCGCCCATTTTCCGCGAACGGGCTTTATCGACACGGTAAAAACGATCGAATACTTTTGGCAAGTCTGATTTAGGAATACCGACTCCTTCATCTGATATTCTTACATGAAGAATATTTTCCTTTTGCAATAATTCAAATCTCACCTTTCCGCCTTCGGGTGAGTACTTTAATGCATTCGAAATAATGTTATCCAGCACTTGGGTAATCTTATCTTTATCAATCGTGACAAAGCGATCTCGGTGCGAAAAGGCCCTTTCGAAAATAAATTGATCCTCTTTCGCCATCTCAAACCGATCAATAATTTGCTGAAAAAATCCTGTGAAGTTTATGCCTTTCTTAACAAATTGATAATCCTTACTATCTAGTCGAGACAGCTGCAAGAGATCGTTAACAAGACGAATCATCCGCTCCGTTTCCGTCTGTGTAACATTGATGAATCTTGGAGCAAGGTCTTCATTTTCCCATGCACCATCAGCAAGCGCCTCTAAATAACTTCGCATTGTTGTCAGCGGAGTTCTTAATTCATGTGAAACATTGGCAACAAACTCACGGCGTTCCTGGTCGATCGTTTCTTGTTCCGTAACATCCTGTAGAACTGTAATTAATCCTGTTAATTCACCATGGTCATCTTTAATGACAGAGAAGTTAGCACGTAAAATATATTTATTTCGAAAAATATCACTAAAATCAAGCAAAACAGAATCCTTGCTATCAAAAAGCTTTTCCAAAGTTACTGTTTCCTCAAGTTTTAGTAATGACAAAATAGATGTATTTAGAACTGTTTCACGTGAAACATTCAGCATCTTTTCCGCAGGCTCATTCATTAAAATAATATATCCGTCCTTATCGGTAGCGATAACACCATCGGACATATGTGCCAAGACTGTACTCAACTTTCTTCTTTCGCCTTCCGTTGTTTCCTGGGCGATCTCGAGCTTATTCGTCAAATCATTAAAAGTCTCAGCAAGCTGACCAATTTCATCTTCCCCAAATACATTAACCTTTCGAGAAAAATCCCCTTCAGCTAAGACAAGGGCTTGTTTCCGCATATCTGCGATCGGTCTTGTAATCGTGCGGGCGACAAACACCCCTAATAATGCGGTTATTACCAGGGCAATAATAGTACCTGAGGCTAAAATAGCATTGATAACACGCATTTGTTCATAAACTTTTTCCATTGAAGCGATGATGTACATGCCGCCAATCACATCTTCATTCATCTTAACAGGGACTGCCCTTACAAACATCCTGTTTCCTGTTCGAGGATCCAATAAAATTTTCTCTGACTCAATTCCACCAATAATAGCCTTCTTTATTCGGACCTCTGTAGTTCTTCTACCAATCATCCCACGATTATACGGGTCGGAAATACCAATAACACGAAAACTGCTGTCTGCAACTTGGACAGATGTAATATCGTCTGAAAGAAAGTCTTGTAAAATCAAATTAATTTTGTCTTCAAGCTGCAACGTTCTACCACTTCGTTCTTCTTTCATTTCCTGCCCAATATTATAGACTAATAGCCTAATCCGTTCATTAATCGATTCGGTAAAATTGTTGACTAGCTGCTGTTCAAGCTCACGAACAAAGTATACGCCAATAACCTGGATGGCAAATAAGATGAGCAAAACATAAATTAATACGAATTTAAAATAGATCGATTTAAAGAAACCGACTTTTTTCATTGCTGTTACTCCTGATCTGGATTTCTGAAATAATAACCTACTCCACGACGAGTGACAATCCATGATGGATGACTGGGGATGTCCTCTATCTTTTCTCTTAACCTCCGAACAGTCACATCAACTGTGCGAACATCACCAAAATAATCATACCCCCACACAGTTTGTAAAAGATGCTCACGAGTCATCACTTGGCCTATATGTTTAGCTAAATAATGAACAAGCTCAAATTCACGATGTGTCAATTCAATCTGTTCTCCTCTTTTTGTGACAACATATGCATCGGGATGGATCGAAAGTGCTCCTACAACGATCTCCGATAATTCCCCATTACCTTTGTCAGCATCTTGTTGATGTCTTCGTAAATTCGCTTTAACCCGAGCAATTAATTCTCTATTACTAAATGGTTTTGTCACATAATCATCTGCTCCAAGCTCTAACCCTAATACTTTATCTATTTCGGAGTCCTTCGCTGTTAACATAATAATCGGCATTTCATATTTTTTTCTAACTTCACGACAAACTTCCATTCCATCCTTGTGCGGTAACATAATATCTAATAAAATTAAATCCGGTTTTACTTCTTCCACCTTGCGAAGAGCCTCTAACCCATCATAAGCACAAGTAACCTTATAGCCTTCTTTCTCTAAATTAAATTGCAAAATATCCGCTATCGGCATTTCGTCATCGACAACTAGAATGTGCTTTTCCAACTAATTCACTCCCCCATAATCGTTCAGAAGTTTCCTATTTTACTTTACCATTTCTTTAGCTTTTAAGCATCCCTTGACGTCCACTTTGTAAGATATTCCCGAGTTTTTCCCATTAATTCCAATGACAAAAAGGGCTACCCAAATGCAGCAAGCACACGCTCATTTGAGAAGCCCTATTATATTATGATTCTACAATTGTTTTCTTGGGTTTACTAATTTACCATTTTCATATACTTCGAAGTGCAAATGGGTACCTGTTGAATTACCAGTTGAGCCCATTACACCGATCTTTTGACCTTTTGAAACAGTTTGACCGACTTTTACTTCAATTTTTGATAAATGGCCGTACAATGTTTTCATGCCATTGCCATGGTTGATGACAATCTTATTTCCATAACCACCATCATAGCCTGCAGACTCTATTTTACCATTATCAGCTGCCATGATTGTGTAGTTACTTGGTCCCGCAATATCAATACCCTTATGCTGTCTTCCCCATCTGTATCCCATTGGACTTGAAATATATCCACCAACAGTTGGCCAGCTTAAATTGCCAGTTCCACGAGATGGGATCACCTTTGTTCCTTTAATCATAATCTTCTTTGTAGGTTCCTTCACGATAGCCTCATCTACGACTACCTTTTTTGCAATCGAACCATTCTTTTCAATAATGGAGTATCTTACTACTTTTTCTCCATTCACACCTTCTTGCTTAACATTGGTTGTGCCTTTAAATACGGTTTTATCCTCGATGACCTCTGTTTCGAAAGGAATTACTTCATTTCGAACAGCATTTTTTTCAACTGTTACATGAACTAACGGTTCATATGACTGTATGTTCACTTCATCCCCAATATGTATGGTTGCCTCTTCGTTTAAATTTGGATTCAATTTAAGAAATTGCGCTAATGTTAAACCATTATCATTTGCAATTTGGCCTAATACTTCCCCTTCCTTTACTACATGTTTCTTCGGTTGGAGAGTACCTTTTACTAATAGCTCCACTGCTTTATCAACAGATAAAATATCTTCCGGAACAACTTTCTCAGCGGCTGATGTAACATTTTCTTCTAGATGAACGTCAATATATACGAAGTCATCGTATTTAACTTCTTTTGAACCATTCTCCAGCTCAGTCAGAACTTTTTCTGGAACATATTTCATCTTTAACCTTTTAATAACTCGGTCAGCCTCTTCTTTATTGGATACAAATGCAACAGCCTTGCCATCAACGGCAATTCCTTCAGCATCTGCCAACACATTAAATGAACTATTTACATTTTTAATGGCTTCTTTATTATCGTATAAAGGTGTATACACTCTTTCTGGTACATATGTAATCTGATCATCTATGGAAAAATCTAATTCACTATATGTATTTTCAGCTTCTTTAATCTTTTTCTTTAGTACATCGTTAATTACGGTCTTATCACTAACAGTACCAAGCAAATTACCTTCGGAATATATGTGGTATACAGTATCAACATCTTTATCTTTATCGTTAGCAGCATATACAGAACCAATTGACAAAGTAGCAACAACAGAAGTTGCAATAATCGCCTTTTTAATCGTTTTATTGGAATGAGGTGGTTGGAATAGTCGTGTCATATTAGCAGTCATCTTTTGTAAAAATTGAACCACGGAACTTCCTCCTATGTTTCTTCCTACTCCTTCTTTCTGTAAAGAAAATTTCAGAATTTTTTTAATGAAACATGCCCATATTTCACCTTTTTTAATTTACCATAAATTAATCTAAAACTCTACCAAAATCCTAAATTTGTCGAAAATACCCGAAAATAGAAATAGGCTATACCATATGTAGTGTACAACCACATATAATACCCAGATATAGTTCTAGGTATTATATATAGATGCTACACCTATTTAGGACAGCCAATTATCACTTTATTATGTTATCATTGTCTAGCTCCAGCCACCCAGCGGCTCGTAAAACTTCACTCGCCTCCCTACGATAAGTCAACATCGACTCATTTTATTCGTCGTGTTTCCTATATCTCAGTCGACGCGCTCCAGTTTTTTCGCCGCTTAACGGGTGGCTTACGCTTTTCTAATTTGAAGCATAAACGCTGCGAATCACATTTGTTTGGTTTCTGTCAGGGCCTACTGAAAAAACAGAAAGTGGAATACCTGTTAATTGTGAAACACGTTCAACATAATGGCGTGCATTTTCAGGAAGCTCATCTAACTTTTTAACACCAGTAATATCCTCAGTCCAGCCTGGCATTTCTTCATAAACTGGCTCACATTCTGCTAAAACTTTTAAGCTTGCTGGGAACTCTTCAATAACTTCACCTTTATATTTGTAAGCAACGCAAATTTTTAATGTTTCAATGCCTGTTAAAACGTCAATAGAATTTAATGATAAATCTGTAATTCCACTAACACGACGTGCATGACGAACTACTACACTGTCAAACCAGCCAACGCGGCGTGGGCGGCCTGTTGTTGTTCCATACTCACGGCCCACTTCACGAATTTGGTGACCAATTTCGTCATGAAGCTCAGTTGGGAATGGGCCATCGCCGACACGTGTTGTATAGGCCTTACAAACACCAACAACATGGTTGATTTTTGAAGGCCCCACACCAGATCCAATTGTAACTCCACCAGCAACTGGATTGGAGGATGTAACAAACGGATATGTACCTTGGTCAATATCTAACATAACCCCTTGTGCACCTTCAAATAATACACGTCTTCCCTCATCAAGGGCATTATTTAATACAACAGATGTGTCACATACGTATTTTGCAAACTGTTGTCCATAGTTATAATATTCATCTAAAATATCTTCAATCTTAAAGCCTTCTGCATCATAAAGCTTTTCAAGAATACGATTCTTTTCCGCTAAGTTCTGCGTTAACTTTCTTTCAAATTCCTCACGGTCTAATAAATCAGCAATTCTAATGCCAATACGAGCAGCTTTATCCATATAAGCCGGACCAATACCTTTTTTAGTAGTACCTATTTTGTTAGCACCTTTTCGTTCTTCGTCTAACTCATCAATTTTTAGATGATAAGGCAGGATAACATGGGCGCGGTTGCTAATTCTTAAATTATCAGTATTTACACCTTCGTTATGTAAGTATTGTAATTCCGTTACTAACGCTTTAGGGTCAATAACCATTCCGTTCCCAATTACACAAATTTTATCGTTAAAGAAAATCCCGGATGGAATTAAATGTAGTTTATACTTTTTGCCACCAAATACAATCGTGTGACCTGCGTTATTTCCACCTTGGTAACGAGCAACGACCTCTGCATTTTGTGATAGAAAGTCAGTAATCTTTCCTTTACCTTCATCGCCCCATTGTGATCCTACTACTACTACTGAAGACATTTTTGTCTGCACCTCCGAATATAAATACGGCATAATTTTTCCATGAGTCTATTGTCACTGAATTAAGTATAAATTTGCTTAAGGAATGCAAATAAATACCAAAGTAAGTGTAACAATATACAACTTTAAAGTCAATTAAACACGAACAATTTTTAATAAAATTGAATACTTTGTTCGTAAAAAAGCAACCCAATGCTTAAGCACTAGGTTGCATATCTCGATGACGTTCTAGATTAACGAATTTATTATATTCCTTAACGAACGCAAGCTCTACCGTCCCTACAGGGCCGTTACGCTGCTTGGCAATGATGATTTCAATTATATTTTGGTTTTCTGTTTCTTTATCATAGTAATCATCGCGGTATAAGAAAGCGACAATATCCGCATCCTGCTCAATACTTCCTGATTCACGAATATCTGACATCATCGGGCGCTTATCCTGACGTTGCTCAACACCACGGGAAAGCTGTGACAACGCAATAACTGGAACACTTAATTCACGTGCCAATGCTTTCAGGGATCTGGATATTTCTGATACTTCCTGCTGACGGTTCTCACCTGAACGTCCGCTGCCTTGAATTAATTGCAAGTAATCGATTAAAATCATGCCAAGTCCATGTTCCTGCTGTAATCGGCGGCACTTGGAGCGGATTTCGTTAATTCTAACCCCTGGAGTATCATCGATATAAATACCTGCATTCGATAGGCTCCCCATCGCCATTGTGAGCTTTTTCCAATCATCTTCTGACATTTTTCCAGTTCTTAAGGCTTGTGCATCAATATTTCCTTCCGCACACAGCATCCTCATAACAAGCTGCTCTGCGCCCATCTCTAGACTAAAAATCGCAACATTTTCATCCGTTTTCGTGGCAACGTTTTGGGCAATATTCAAGGCAAAGGCGGTTTTACCAACTGATGGACGGGCCGCGACGATAATTAAGTCATTGCGTTGAAATCCAGCCGTCATTCGGTCTAAATCAACGAAACCGGTTGGAATTCCCGTTACATCCCCTTTACGGTTATGAAGGACCTCGATATTATCATAAACGTTAGCCAATACATCTTTAATATTTCTAAAACCGCTCGTATTTTTTCGATTTGCTACTTCAAGGATCGATTTTTCCGCGTCATTTAATAATGCTTCCACATCATCTTCACTGTTAAAGCCATCTGTAACGATGACAGTCGCAGTACGGATGAGTCGTCTTAATATAGATTTTTCTTCCACAATTCGAGCGTAATATTCTATATTGGCAGCTGTTGGAACAGCATCAGCTAAATCACTCAAATATTGAAGTCCACCGACTTCCTCCAAAAGCTTTTTGTCAGCGAGTTCTGAAGTCACTGTTACGATATCAACCGGCTCGCCCTTTTCTGAAAGATCAAGCATAGCAGTAAATATTTTCGAATGGGCTGTTCGATAGAAATCATCAGGCACCAAAATTTCTGAAGCAGTTGTTAAAGCAGACGGCTCAAGAAAGATTGCACCAATGATCGCTTGTTCTGCCTCCAGATTATGCGGTGGTGTTCGATCAGTAAATACATCACTCATATTGACTGCCCCTCTCATTTAAGTTAAATCTTGCATTTGAAAAGAGGCTGTCCAGAATCTTTGTGGCAGCCTCTTTATAATAATTTGCGTATATCTGTCTAGCTCCTGTGCCCAGCGACTCGAAAAACTTCCCCCGTCTCCCTACGATAAGTCAACATCGACTCTTTTCATTCGTCGTGTTTCCTTTATATCAGTCGACGTGCTCCAGTTTTTTCGTCGCTGAACGGGCACTTCCGCTTTTCTATTTAGTTTCCTTTTACATGTACCTTTAATGTAGCTGTAACCTCATGATGAAGCTTAACCGGTACATTTGTTACACCTAGTGAACGAATAGAGTCGTCTAGGTCTAATTTACGTTTATCAATTTTAATGCTGTAGGCTTTGTTTAGCTCATCTGCAATTTGCTTCGAAGTAATCGACCCAAATAGTCTACCGCCTTCTCCTGATTTAGCAGATAGCTCAACTGTAAGCTTTTCTAGCTTTTCTTTTAACACTTTTGCTTCTTGTAATTCTTCAGCAGCTTCGCGCTCCTGTTTTTTCTTCTGCGCTTCTAATGATTTCATATTTGCAGGTGTTGCTTCAAGGGCTAAATTATTCTTTAAAAGGAAATTATGGGCATATCCGTCAGCAACATTCTTGATTTCACCTTTTTTTCCTTTACCTTTAACATCTTGTAAAAATATAACTTTCATTATTTTTTTCCCCCTTCGAGATAATCATCGATAGCATCTTTTAATAATTGTTCAACTTCATCAATTGTTTTTCCTTCAATTTGAGTGGCTGCATTTGTTAAATGACCACCCCCACCTAAGCTCTCCATAATGATTTGAACGTTAACATCACCTAATGAACGAGCACTAATACTTATTTTACCATCTTGCCTTTTAGAAATCACAAATGAGGCGATCACATTATTCATTGATAATAGTGCATCCGCTGCTTGGGCTATCAATACTTGGCCAAAGGTTTGATCGGCTCCGGCTTTCGCAACAGCAATTCCTTTTTTATAGATTTTACTATTTTCAATTAGCTTTGACCGTTTAATATATTGGTCTAAGTCTTCTTTTAGGAATCTTTGGACAAGTACCGTATCGGCGCCATGCGAGCGTAAATAGGAGGCTGCATCAAAGGTCCGCGAACCGGTTCGCAATGTAAAACTTTTCGTATCAACGATGATCCCTGCTAATAATGCCGTTGATTCTAACATATCAATTTTTAATGTTTTCGGCTGATATTCTAATAACTCCGTAACAAGCTCTGATGTAGAGGATGCATAAGGCTCCATATACACCATAACTGGATTCTCAATGAATTCTTCACCGCGACGATGGTGGTCAACAACGACGACATTATCAAGCTTATTAAGTAGCCTCTGGTCAATGACCATAGATGGCTTATGAGTATCAACAACAACTAGTAAAGAATGGTCAGTAGCAATTTCTAAAGCCTCTTCAGGTGAAATAAATCTTTGCCATAACTCACCTTTCAATCTAACCTCGGCCATTAGCCTTTGGACACCTGAATCAATATCGTTTTCATTAAGAACAACATAGCCTTCCGTATTATTTGCCTCTGCAACCTTTAGAATCCCTATCGCTGCCCCAATCGCATCCATGTCAGGCGCTTTATGTCCCATTATAAAAACTTTATCACTAGCAAGCACCCATTCACGAAGGGCATGAGAGATTACTCTTGCTCTTACTCTCGTCCGTTTCTCCATTGGATTCGTCTTACCGCCATAAAACTTCACTTTTCCATTCAGGCTTTTAATCGCAACCTGGTCGCCTCCTCTACCAAGGGCGAGTTCCAAACTGGATTGCGCCAAACCTCCAAGCTCCGGCAAATTAGAAGAATCACTGCCAATCCCAATGCTAAGCGTCAACGAAACATTTTGTTTTGTTGTTAATTCCCGAACTTCGTCTAAAATATCAAATTTTGTTTTTTCCAGCTGGGTTAAGATTAATTGATTAAACACTGCAATAAAACGGTCCGATGAAGTTCTTTTAAGGAAAATACCGTATTTACTAGCCCAATTATTAAGGATAGAGATCACTTTGCTATTGATTGTACTTTTGGTTTGATCATCCATTCCTTGTGTTACATCATCATAATTATCTAAAAAGATGATTGCTAATACAGCTTTTTCTTCCTCGTATAATCGCTCAATTTCCTCTTGGTTCGTTATGTCGAAAAAATATAGAAGTCTTTCATCTCGTTTAATATGAACGTGGAATATTTGTCCATCTAAAATTATTTTGTTATGATCTGATTCACCTTTTAAAAGTGAAATCATACCATCAGATATTGTGTTTAAATGGCGCCCTATTAACGTTTCCTCATTTAGAACATCCGCCAAATAATGGTTAGACCACTCAATTTGATGCTCATCGTTATATAATAGAATTCCGATAGGCATTTCCATCAGCGCTTCATCGCCAACTTTTTTTACACGATGGGATAATGTTGAAATATATTGTTCCATCTCTTCATACAAATTAAGCTCATATCTTAATAAGTAATAAACGATTACGCCCATGATTACAAAGAAGATTACCCCAAACACCCATTGAAAATAAGCTATGGTTGCCATCATGGCTATTGATAATATCAAGAAGAGAATAAACGGAATGCTTCGCCATCGTTTTTTGATTGAATTTGGCATATCTTCATCTCCACATCATTGTGGGTCTTTCATGCGCTTCCGCAAATTAAACCCTAAATCAATTATACCTAAGATTCTTATTATAGATAGTAAAAAAGTCATAAACAAAGATAGAATTATGATAACAACAGGTATTGTTAAGGGCTTTTTATTTATATGAAAGTAAAAAAAGATAAACGAAAACCCTTGTATTGTCATTATTATTTCAAGCACGATAAATAGGTTAATAATTATTGTAAAAAGTATTGTACCCTGTTCCGGCCCTGTCATGAAAATAATGGTAACAATTAAATAGTACCATAATAAGCTTTTTGGAAAAGACCATTTTCTTATCGGTGGGAATGATTTTATTTCATATTTAAATCCTTTTAATATTTGATTTGCAAAAAATTGAGTTACAAAAGCCAACACGATGCTTGTAATGACCATTGCACTTGGAACAATGTAAGAAATCATCTCAATGGATTGATACATCATTTCAAATTGATCTGTAGGTTGTCCAAGCGATGTTACCATTTTTTCAGCTGTTTCCATCGATTGATACATCATCTTTTTCGTATCTTCAATAAAATTTATATGAAAGAAGACATTAGTAACAATGAACAACAGAACAAAGTTTGCGATGAAACCAAGGCTTCCACTAAGTAATATGGCATAAGCACCTTTTTTTAGTGAATATATGTACCCCATGATAAGACCGGTTGTTCCAAACATAAGGGTAATTGGCAGCGTTGCGATTGAACCAACCATATATGTAATAAATAATGCGACCGTTAACATTAATAGCCCTTTTTTCAAAGTATGACGGGTTACATAGATAACAAAAGGAACTGGAAGTATAAAAAGAAATAAGCTACCAATGAGCGGTATAAACAAGACAGCTAATAAAAGAATAGAATATAACGCTGTTAATATGGCCCCTTCAGTTATTGAACGTATTGAATTCAAATCTTCACCTCATATATCCTTTTTTTCCATTCTCTGTATGTACTATTTTATGTATTTATTTCGTTAGTTTCAAGAAATTGAAAAAAAGACAGCAAGATAATCCTGCTGCCTTTTTAAAATTCTATCAATAAATTAATCGTTAACGTATGGTAACAACGCCATTTGACGTGCGCGCTTGATAGCTGTTGTTAATTTACGTTGGTATTTTGAAGATGTTCCTGTTACACGGCGAGGTAAAATTTTACCGCGTTCAGAAACGAAACGTTTTAATAGATCAACATCTTTATAGTCGATGTGTGTAATTCCGTTTGCTGTGAAATAGCACACTTTACGACGCTTAGTGCGACCTTTACGAGCTCCACCCATTGCCATTTGAAAGTCCCTCCTTACGTATTGTAAATTGTTTAGCTTCAGCACTCGGGCGCTTCCGCTTTTCTTATTTAAAACGGTAAATCATCGTCTGATATGTCAATCGGTAAACCATCATCTTTAAATGGGTCATCATCGACAGTAGAAAAATTATCGTTCGAACGTTGATTCTGATTTGGACGATATCCGCCACCAGATGGTTTTTGGCCTCCATATCCTTGTCCAGATCCGAAGTTTCCACCCCCAGGGTTTCCTCCTCCAAATCCATAAGGATCTGCTTGACCGCCTCCTTGGCTAGCACCTTTAGGCTCCAAAAATTGTACGCTATCTGCCACAACTTCTGTTACATAAACCCGGCGACCATCTTGTCCCTCGTAATTACGAGTTTGTAAGCGGCCATCAACACCAGCTAAGCTTCCCTTTTTGAGGAAATTCGCTACATTTTCAGCTGCACGGCGCCATACAACACAGTTAATAAAATCTGCTTCACGGTCACCTTGTTGATTAGAAAATGTGCGATTAACAGCAAGTGTAAATTGGGTAACAGCAACTCCGTTTGGAGTATAACGCAATTCAGGATCTTTCGTTAACCTGCCAACGAGTACCACGCGGTTTAACATCAGAATCACTCCTTAATGGAAATTCAAACTTAAATCAAATGCGCCTTGGCGTATTTGTGCCCAGCGGATATTATCGAGCTACCATACTCGAAAAACTACCCCTGAAAATCGCAAGGCTCGCCGGAGGCTTTAACTTTATGAATAAAATTAATTACTTATCTTCTTCACGTACTGCGATGTGACGGATGATGTCTTCGCTGATCTTCGCTAAGCGGTCAAATTCGCTGATCGCTTCTGGCTTCGCCACAACGTTAAGAAGCATGTAATAACCTTCACGGAAATCGTTGATTTCGTAAGCTAAACGACGCTTACCCATGTCAGTTGACTTAGCGATTTCAGTGCCTTCGTTCGTTAAGATGTCGTTAAAACGATCGATTACAGCTTTCTTTGTTTCTTCTTCAACGTTTGGACGAATAATGTACATAATTTCATATTTACGCATATCTTTCACCTCCTCTTGGACTAAACGGCTCACTTTTTAAAAAGGAGCAAGGAGCAATATATTCATATAATTACTCACGAAACAAAATTATACCATGATTAATTAGCGTACGCAAGTGCCTGTTTACGGGGACAAGCACCTATACGTTAAATCTGAAATGCATAACGTCTCCGTCTTGAACTACATACTCTTTCCCTTCAAGGCGAACTTTACCTGCTTCACGGGCAGCTGTCATAGAGCCACCTGCCAGTAAATCTTCATAAGAAACTGTCTCTGCACGAATAAAACCGCGCTCAAAGTCAGTATGAATGATCCCTGCACACTGTGGAGCTTTCATTCCTTTTTTAAATGTCCATGCTCTTACTTCCTGTTCCCCAGCTGTAAAATACGTTGCTAAACCAAGTAATGAGTAAGCAGCCTTAATCAACTGATCTAAGCCTGATTCTTTAATGCCAAGTTCTTCAAGGAACATTTGCTTTTCTTCCCCATCAAGTTCAGCAATTTCAGATTCAATTTTTGCACAAATGACGATAACTTCAGCATTATCACTTTTTGCAAATTCATGAACCTTTTGAACATACTCATTTCCAGATGGGTCCGCCACTTCATCCTCACCAACATTGGCTACATAAAGCATTGGCTTGATTGTTAACAAATGAAGATTCTTCACAAGTTTCAATTGCTCTTCCGTAAATTCAATCGAACGAGCCATCTTGCCTTCTTCAAACGCTTCTTTAAGGATAACAAGAATTTCATGTTCTGCTGCCGCATCTTTATCTTTTTGCTTCGCTAATTTACCAACACGGTCAATACGCTTGTCCACTGTTTCAAGGTCAGCTAAAATTAATTCCAAGTTAATCGTTTCAATATCTGAAATTGGGTCTACTTTACCCGCTACATGTGTTATTTCATCATCTGCGAAACAACGAACAACCTGACAAATGGCATCCACTTGGCGAATATGGGATAAAAACTTATTTCCTAAACCTTCGCCTTTGCTCGCCCCTTTAACGATACCGGCAATATCTGTGAATTCAAAAGCAGTTGGCACTGTTTTTTTCGGCTTTACTAATTGTGTTAATTTATTTAAACGCTCATCTGGTACTTCAACAATCCCCACGTTAGGATCGATTGTACAGAAAGGGTAGTTTGCTGATTCAGCACCTGCCTGTGTAATTGCATTAAAAAGCGTTGATTTTCCAACGTTCGGAAGACCAACGATTCCGGCTGTTAAACCCATTAACCATTCACTCCTTAAAAAATCTTCGTTCTAAGTATTCTTAACCAATTATAGGAACTGTTCCTTAAAAGCGCAAGCATTGATTAAAACGAAACAAGCCAACCATTACCCAAGAATCAAGCGCAATAATTGACTTGCCTCATTAATTAACTATACTTTCATGTAGTATGCTACTCTTCATGCTTAACAAGGATTTTCTTTAACTTTCTTGTGAACTCTTTTCGGGGAATTAAAACACTATGATCACAGCCTTCGCATTTAATGCGAATATCCATGCCGAGGCGAATGATCTTCCAGCGATTAGTTCCACATGGATGCTGCTTTTTCATTTCTACAATATCATTTAGACCAAAATCTTTATCAACCATTTTGCTCCCCCCTTCATTTATTCACGGTCACAATTTGTATCAGACTGCTTGTTTATATTTTACCAATTTTTCGTTACCATTTGTAGCGATTTGCTATAGGATACAACAAAATCGCGGCCAACATATATAAATTTAACAGTCCATATAACGGATAAAGAACTGCCACTAATGTTGAAAATCCAAACGTTGTTAATGGCACCATAACTAAAAGTATAATGAATGCCAATAGCCATAATGGCATTGATGTTTTCTTTCTAAATCGTGTGGCTAAACCGACAACTCCCGAAGCAGCTGTTGTATAAATGGCACACCATAAAACAACTGACATCAATATTAACATAATATAATGATAATTTTTTAATATAGCAAACAAAGGAATTTCGTAGAGTACTATATCTGAAGCCATTTGTGACAATATTTCATTATATAGAAATGTTAGGCCCCCTAATAATATCCCGCTTCCTAAACTCGCAATCCAAATTTCACCCTGATGCTTGATTTCTTTTCCGATTGCTGCGAGGACTGCAACCAATGGCAAGATATTTAGAGCTGTAAACGTGAAGGCAGATGGCCAATTCCCCTGCTCCCGCCAATCAATGATGATTGGCTGTCCATATTTTAACGTGAAGGAAAGAAGAGCCCCAATTAAACCGGCAACTAATAATGGAATGATAAAAGCATTAATGGATACCATTCCTTGAATATCCCAAACAAATAAAAATACCAATAAAATAACTGTAACGGCAATTCCAACCCAAAATGGCAAGTAAAATACTTCTAAAGCAGCTCCTGCACCAGCCAACATTACAACCGTAACTGAAAATAAATACAATATAATCATAAAATCATAAAGGCCAGCCAACTTCTTTCCCAGCAAAGTCTCCAATACTGGCAAATAGTGAACGGTTTTCTTTTCATAGCTAATTTTCATAATAAAATAACAGCTGATTATAAATAATACGGTAAATAGTAAAATGGCAAGTCCACTTTCATACCCAAAAAATTGCCATATTTCTCGTCCTGATGCATATCCCGCGCCAATCGTCGTACCCATAATAAGAAACATCCATTTAAGACCGGCTTTCCACATTATTTATCTTCCTTTCATAATCAAAGTTAAAAATTATCAACTTTATGTATAGGAACTTAATAAATTCCGTATACTGTTACTACTATTAAAGAGGAGTGGATCCTATGAATCTAAAACCAAAGTTTTTTGAAAAAAAAGAGGTCTCCTCCTACCGTATTTCTTACGAAGAGCAAAATGCCCCTTTATATATTGGCGAGAAATTAGTTGAACTTTTGCCACACCATATCCTTCAACCTGTCGTTATCGCTTGTATTGGAACTGATCGCTCAACTGGGGATGCGCTTGGACCATTAATTGGAACAATCCTTCATGAAAAAAAACCTTCTCATTTCCATGTATACGGTACACTTGAACATCCTATTCATGCTGTTAATCTAGAAGAGCAATTAGAATTAATAAATAATACACATCAGAATCCATATATTGTTGCAATTGATGCATGTTTAGGTAGATTAAAAAGTGTTGGGGATGTTACTTTAAATGTCGGCGCGTTGAAGCCTGGAGCCGGTGTTAACAAACAACTTCCACCAGTTGGAGAGGTTCACTTAACTGGAATTGTAAATGTCAGTGGATTTATGGAGTTTTTTGTTTTACAAAATACGAGGTTAAATCTTGTTATGAAAATGGCACAAACAATGGCAAGCGGCATTATGGAAGCAGATCAATTATTAAAGATTAAAAAAAATCCCCTACTTCGCAGGTAGGGGGGCAAGGTTTACTATAAACATATTACATTGTAAATTGATGATAAAAATATTGTCCAGCAACTAATAAAGCAACTACAAGGATGGCAGGCAGCATATTAGCAACTCGTATTTTTGTAATTTCCAACATATTTAAACCAATCGCTAAAATCATAATCCCACCGGCGGATGTCATCTCAATAATAAAGGCATCCATAATCGGATCTGGAATCCATTGTTCAATTTGCGTTGCAAATAAGGCAATCATTCCTTGATAGATCATAACCGGAAATGCCGAGAATAGAACGCCTACTCCCAGTGTAGTTGCAAGAACGATACTCGTAAAACCATCCAAAAGTGACTTTGTATATAAAACTTGATGGTCTCCTCTAAGACCGCTGTCAAGGGCACCAATAATGGCCATCGCGCCAATTGCAAAAATCAATGTTGCCGTTACAAATCCTTTTGCTATTCCACCTTCTTCAGTAGAACCCATTCTCCGTTCTATCCAAAAGCCAAGTTTATTTAATTTCCCATCAAGATCCATAATTTCTCCGATAATACTTCCAAATAACAAACTTAGGATGACAATCAGAAATTGTTCACTTTTGACTCCCATTTGTATCCCTAAAATGACAACGGCTAGTCCAATTGATTGTAAAACCAATGTTTTTACCTTTTCGGGAATGCGATGCATCACTTTCCCCAGAAAAGTCCCAGCAATAATCGCAATCCCATTCACGATTGTACCTAGCAAAACCATATGTCTTTTCTCTCCCCTAGGCTAAATATCCTGCTCTAATCTCATCTATAGCTTGTACAAATTTTTCAACTTCATCTACTGTATTAAAGATGCCAAAGCTTGCCCTTAATGTGCCGCCTTGTCCAATCGTTCCAATGGACTGATGGGCTAATGGAGTACAATGAAGACCTGCCCTAACTGCAATCTTATAATGTTGATCTAAAATCATCGCCACTTCTTGACTATCGACTCCATCAATATTGAAGGAAACGACAGCAAGCTGTTTGATATCTTCATCAGGTCCGTATACAGTTACACCATTCACTTTTTTTAATCCTTTTTTACAGGCGTCTGTCAAAAGCTGTTCATGCTTAAAAATTACATCAAGCCCTTTTTCCTTGATAAACAGGACGCCTGCCAATAGCCCTGCAATTCCTGGAGTATTCAATGTCCCGCTTTCTAATCTTTCAGGAAGTTCATCAGGCTGTTCAATTTTTTCCGAAAAGTGGCCTGTTCCACCGGTTATAAGGGGCTTCAACTCAACATTTTTATTAATTAACAAAGCACCCGTTCCTTGTGGTCCCATTAACCCTTTATGGCCAGCAAAAGCTAAAAGGTCGATATTCATTTCTTCCATATTTAATGGTAAAATTCCCGCTGTTTGTGAGGCATCCACCATAAATATGAGATTATGTTTTTTGCTTATTTTCCCTAATACTTCAATGGGAATAATAGCCCCGGTTAAGTTGGAACCATGGGTAACTACAAGTAATTTTGTATGGGCTGTTATCGCCTTCTCAAACTCTTCAATATTAATTTCACCGTTATGGTTTGGCTGAATGTATGTAATTTCTATACCGATTTCACTTTTCAATCGTTCTAGAGGCCGGCGAACTGAATTATGCTCATAGGCGGTTGTAATCACATGATCTCCGTGCTTTAATGCAAGTCCTTGAATTCCTATATTAAGAGCTCCGGTAGCATTTTGGGTAAATACAACCCGTCTTGGATCTGCTAATCCAAAAAACTGCGCCAACTGAACCCGTGCTTCATAGATTTTATTTCCCGCTTCATTTGCTAAGGCATGGCTGCCCCTTCCAGGGTTAGCGCCATATTTCGTCAACGCTTCTACTACTGCATCTGTTACTTCTTTTGGTTTTGGAAAAGATGAAGCTGCTTGATCAAAATAAATCATAAAATGCCTCCTATCGATAAAAAATAAAACCACCTTGAAGATGGCTTTTTTACAACGACTCTTTATCAAGCAACTCTAAAATCCGATTCAAATCGTCTGGGGAGTAAAACTCAATTTCAATTTTCCCTTTATTTTTACTTTGCTTGATAGCAACAGCTGTTCCAAAACGGTCGCGGAGACGGGACTCCTGCTGCTTAATAAAAATATCCTTTGGCTTTTCCTTCTTCTTTGTTTCACGTGAAACATTTTCGTTTAGCCTTTGGACAATTTGTTCTAATTGACGTACGTTTAAGTTCTCTTTTTTTATCTTTTCTACAAGTGGAAGCATAAGTTCTTTGTCTTTAAGTCCTAATAGTGTCCGGCCATGCCCCATTGTTAAGTCGCCATTGGAAATCAATGTTTTAACTGGCTCCGGCAATGCTAGCAGGCGAATATGGTTCGCAATATGCGGGCGGCTCTTTCCTAAACGGCCAGCAAGCTCCTCTTGTGTTAACTTAAGTTGTTCAATTAAGGTTTGGTAGGCTAGTCCCTCTTCGATTGGATTTAAATCTTCCCGCTGTAAGTTCTCGATCAATGCCAGCTCCATCATTTGTTGTTCAGTATAATCCTTTATAATGACAGGGATTGTTTCTAAGCCGGCTTCTTTAGCAGCACGAAATCGCCTTTCACCCACGACAATGTCATAGCCTTTAATGCTCTTTCTTACTACAATCGGTTGCAGGATTCCGTGAGTTTCAATCGACTCTTTTAATTCTTTAATAGACTCCGGATCAAATGTTTTTCTAGGCTGATAAGGATTCGGACGGCATTCCTTTAATTTTACATTCTGGATTTTATCTGAAGGCTCCAGTACATCATCTACTGAAAAATAGGCCCCCAAGCCTAATCCTTTCCCCAAACCTTTAGCCATTAGCAATCACTTCCTTTGCAAAATCTAGATATACCTCTGCCCCTCTTGACTTAGGGTCATAAATGATAATCGGTTTACCGTGACTAGGTGCTTCGCTTAATCTAATATTGCGTGGAATGATAGAATGGTAAACTCTGTCCTGAAAATATTTTTTAACTTCATCTATTACTTGAATTCCAAGATTTGTTCTTGCATCAAGCATCGTTAATAAAACCCCATCAATTTTTAATGATTGATTTAAATGCTTTTGGACTAATCTTACTGTATTCAATAACTGACTAAGACCTTCAAGTGCGTAGTACTCACATTGTACTGGAATAATGACCGAATCCGCAGCCGTTAAAGCATTTAGGGTTAGCAATCCCAACGAAGGAGGACAATCAATAATAATATAATCGTACTCTACTATAAGCGGGTCTAGCGCCCTTTTTAACCGGACTTCTCTTGAAATAGTTGGCACTAATTCTATTTCCGCACCGGCTAACTGGATGGTTGAAGGCAATACATAAAGGTTTTCTACGTTAGTGGGCAGGACGACTGATTTTGCTTCTTCATCGTCAACTAAGACATTGTATATACATTGCGCCACGTCTGCCTTTTCAACGCCAACCCCACTAGATGCATTCCCTTGCGGATCTATATCAACAAGTAACACTTTTTTCCCTAAATAAGCCAAACATGCACTCAAATTCACCGAAGTTGTTGTTTTTCCAACTCCACCTTTTTGGTTTGCAATTGCAATAATTTTACCCATGCTGTCACCTACCTTCCTTAAAAAGAAGCTTGTCCTATAACAGATATCCTTTTGGACAAAGGATTACATTACTTTAGTTTTTCATACTTTACTATTTTATCATGAATTCCAATGAATTTCGTTTTAAAAGTAAAAAACCCATCTACTTTTTTAGAGATGGATTAAATATAGTGCTATTTTTTCGGTATTTTTATCGTAAATTGAATATAATCTTCATGTTCCTCTTCTTGGCTATCTATTTTCATTCCAGTGCTGGCTACCATGTTAAGTGATTGGCGAATTGTATTCATCGCAATTCTAGTATCCTTGCTAAATGCTTTTCTTTTCGGCTTGGGCTTTTTTACTTTACTTTCGAGCATTTTTATAACACGATCTTCTGTTTGTTTTACATTTAAGTGTTTTTCAATGATCTCTTCTAAAAGTTTTTCTTGTAATTCCTGTTCCTTAAGTGGAATCAATGCCCTGGCATGTCTTTCTGTAATTTTCTTTTGCAACAATGCCTCTTGAATAGCTTCTGGTAATTTTAATAGACGAAGTTTATTAGCAACAGTTGATTGACCCTTACCTAATCTTTGTGCTAATGCTTCTTGAGTTAAATTATGCAACTCTAAAAGTCTAGCATAAGCAATGGCTTCTTCAAGCGGAGATAACTCCTCCCGCTGAAGGTTTTCAATTAAAGCAACTGAAGCTGTTTCCGTATCATTGAAGTCTTTTATGATAGCCGGAATTGTATCCCATCCAAGCTTTGTAACAGCCCGCCATCTTCTTTCCCCAGCAATAATTTCATATTTACCTTTTTCGTATTCTCTTAAAACGATAGGCTGAATGATTCCATGGGTATGAATCGTCTGCATTAATTCATTAATTTTTTCATCAACGAATACAGTACGTGGCTGAAAACGATTTGGGACGATATCCTGAATTGGGATCCGCTTCACTTCTTCATTTTCCGTTATTAATTCTTCCTTTAGTTCTACATTATTTGTCTCTACAGTCTTTTCCCCTATACCAAAAAAGCGCGAAAAAGGGTGTTTCATTTTTCATACACCGCCTTTTGATTACTACAAAAAAAACAATACAATTCGACATATACTTCTATTCTCTATAGAAATACAAATTCCTGCAATATCAAAATTTAAAATGTCATAAATAAATCTAATAAAGAACTCCTATGTTTCACGTGAAACAATTCGAAAAGCTTAGGCGCTGGAGATAGACATTGATATACAAAATCGACCTGTTTACTCAATTGGAGTTTTATTAGGTGTTCCTGGTTTCCTTGGATACTTATTAGGTGTTTTACGTTCCTTTTTAAGGATCACGATATTACGCTCACTATTTTCAATAGGCAGTTGAAAATTATGTATACTTTCTACTTTGCAGCCTAATACTTCAATTGCTTTTTTTCCGGCATCCAGTTCTTCTGCTAGATTAGCACCTTTCATCCCTATAAAGTAGCCTCCAACCTTTGCCAATGGAATACATAATTCACTTAATACCGACATCCTAGCAACAGCCCTTGCCATTACTATATCATATGATTCCCTTATTTCAGGTCTTTTTCCGAATGTTTCAGCACGGTCATGGTAAAAGGTAACCTGATCTAATTGCAAAGTGGATGCTAATTCATTTAAAAAGGTGATCCTTTTTTGCAGTGAATCAACGATTGAAATGGAAAGATGTGGGAAACATATTTTTAAGGGGATACTAGGAAACCCTGCCCCTGCCCCGACATCACAGATTTTATATTCTTTTGTAAAATCAAAATAAAATGCTGCTGTTATCGAGTCATAGAAATGTTTTAAATATACTTCCGGCTTATCGGTAATGGACGTTAAGTTCATTTTTTCGTTCCATTCAACAAGTGTGTTATAGTACAGGTCGAATTGTTCTAGTTGCCTGGAGGAAAGGGAAATCCCCTTCTCCTCTAGGCTTGTTTGAAATAATTGAATATCCATAATCAATCCCCTTTTATAAGAAAAGCTCAAAGCTAGTTCAGCGAAGTCCACTAGTCGCTGGGCGCTGAAGCTGGACAATAATGTACCACCCTATTGTTGTATCTTCGCTATTTTCCCTTGCTCCAAATAAACTAAAAGAATAGAAATATCAGCAGGGTTTACACCGGAAATCCGGGACGCCTGTCCGACTGATAGTGGACGGATTTGTGACAGCTTTTGGCGCGCTTCGGATGCAATTCCTGTTATAGCGTTATAATCAATATCAATTGGAATCTTTTTATCTTCCATCTTCTTCATACGCTCAACCTGCTGCAATGATTTTTCGATATAGCCTGCATATTTAATTTGAATTTCAACCTGTTCCGTAACATCGACGGGCAGTTCTTCTTCAGATGGGGCTAATTGCATCAACAGTTCATACGTCATTTCTGGACGTTTTAATAAGTCAGATGCCCGTACACCATCTTTAAGTGGGCTGCCTCCCAATTGTTGAATCAAATTTTGTACCTGTTCATTAGGCTTAATAATAATACCTTCCAGCCTATTTTTTTCTCGTTCTACTTTTTCTTTTTTCTCCAAAAATCTTTCGTATCTTTCATCAGAAATTAAGCCGATTTGATGGCCAATTTCTGTAAGTCTTAGATCAGCATTATCATGACGCAATAATAATCGATATTCAGCTCTCGATGTTAATAAGCGGTATGGATCGATTGTTCCTTTTGTAACTAAATCATCAATTAATACACCGATATAGGCTTGGGAGCGATCCAAGATAACCGGTTCTTTATTTAAAACTTTACAACCAGCATTAATTCCAGCCATTAATCCTTGGCCAGCTGCTTCCTCATAACCAGAAGTTCCATTGATTTGGCCAGCTGTAAATAAATTTTTAATCAGCTTTGTTTCTAATGTTGGCCATAATTGAGTAGGATGCACCATATCGTATTCAATCGCATAACCTGCTCTCATTAATTCAGCATTTTCTAATCCAGGTACGGAGTGAACCATCTCCACTTGGACCTCTTCAGGTAAGCTTGTGGAAAGTCCTTGGACATATACTTCTTCGGTATTTCGACCCTCTGGCTCAAGGAAGATTTGATGGCGTGGTTTATCATTGAAGCGAACAATTTTGTCTTCAATCGATGGACAGTACCGTGTCCCAATCCCTTCAATCATCCCTGAATACATTGGACTACGATGTAGATTGGCATTAATAATTTCGTGTGTTTTCGGACTAGTATAAGTCAACCAACAAGGGATTTGATCCGTGATGAATTTTGTCGTTTCATAAGAGAATGCCCGTCGCTTTTCATCACCGGGTTGAATTTCCGTTTTACTATAATCAATGGTTTGTCCCTTGATACGCATTGGTGTACCTGTTTTAAATCGCCCCATATCAAGTCCTAATTCTTTAAGGTTTTTGGACAAATCTATGGAAGCCCGTTGGTTATTAGGACCACTCTCATAAGCAAAGTCACCAATAATAATCTTTCCTCTTAAAAACGTACCTGTAGTAATAATGACAGCCTTGGAATAATACATGGCGCCTGTTTCAGTTACGACGCCTTTGCATTCTTCGTTCTCCACAATTAGGCTCTTGACCATGGCTTGTTTTAATACTAAATTTTCTTCCTTCTCTAACGTGTGCTTCATTTCCTTTTGGTAATGATATTTATCAGCCTGTGCTCTTAACGCTCTAACAGCAGGGCCTTTACCTGTATTCAACATTCTCATTTGAATATGTGTTTTATCAATATTTCGTGCCATTTCGCCGCCAAGGGCATCTATTTCACGAACAACAATACCTTTTGCCGGTCCTCCAATCGAGGGATTACAAGGCATAAACGCAACCATATCTAAATTTAAAGTTAGAACTAAAGTTTTAGCACCCATTCTTGCTGAGGCAAGTGCAGCTTCACATCCAGCATGCCCTGCACCAACAACAATTACATCATACGAACCAGCATGATATTCCATAAAAAACCTCCTATATCGAAAAGCGTAAGCACCCGTTTAGCGAAGTCCACTAGTCGCTGGGTGCTGGAGCTAGACACCTATTTACCTAAACAAAATTGGGAGAATAATTGATTAATCAAGCTTTCATGTACAGTATCTCCAATTATTTCCCCTAAGATTTCCCACGTTCTTGTAAAATCTATTTGAATTAAATCAATTGGGACCCCTGCATCGATCCCTGAAAGAACATCATCAATTGCCTTTTGGGCCTGATTTAATAGTGCAATATGACGAGTATTAGATACATAGGTCATATCTCCCGATTCTATCCTTCCTGTAAAAAATAATCCTGAAATAGCTTCCTCCAATTGGTCTATCCCGGACTCTTCTTTTAAAGACGTTGAAATGACCGGATAATTGTCAGCAAGCTTTTTCACTTCATCCATATCAATTTTTCTGTTCAAATCAGTTTTATTTACAAGTACAATCACATCCATGCCACGGGCCGCTTCAAACAGTTTTTTGTCCTCCGCCGTTAAAGGTTCAGCATTATTTAGGACTAATAAGATTAGATCAGCTTCTTTAAGAACCTGTCTCGAACGTTCGACCCCTATTCTTTCAACAATGTCCTCTGTTTCCCTAATACCGGCTGTATCAACGAGTCGCAATGGGACACCGCGAACATTAACATATTCCTCTATGACATCACGAGTTGTTCCAGGAATATCAGTAACAATGGCTTTATTTTCATGCACTAAACTATTTAATAGTGACGACTTCCCAACATTCGGACGTCCGATAATCACTGTCGAAATGCCATCACGCAATATTTTCCCTTGCTTTGATGTCTCAAGCAACTTCGCAATTTCAGCTTTAATTTCAGTCGCCTTTTCTAATAATAATCGATGTGTCATTTCTTCGACATCATCATATTCAGGATAATCTATGTTCACTTCAACATGGGCAAGCGTTTCAAGGATGGTTTGCCTTAATTGCCGTACCAATTTCGACAATCTCCCTTCCATTTGACCAATCGCCACATTCATCGCCCGGTCAGTCTTAGCCCGAATTAAATCCATTACAGCCTCAGCCTGTGACAAATCAATTCTACCATTTAAAAAAGCACGCTTAGTAAACTCTCCAGGTTCTGCTAAACGTACTCCCTGATTTAATACAAGCTGCAAAACCCGATTCACGGAAACTAGACCACCATGACAGTTGATTTCGACAATATCCTCTCTCGTAAAGGTTTTTGGTGCCCGCAAAACTGAAAGCATAACCTCTTCCACTTTTTCATTCACTTCCGGGTCTACGATAAACCCATAGTGAATGGTATGGCTTTCTACTTTCTCTATGTTTTTCCCTTTAAAAATCTGGTTGGCTGCCTTTACTGCCTCTGGTCCACTTATTCTTACAATTGCGATGGCTCCTTCCCCCATCGGAGTCGATATCGCCGCAATCGTATCCATTTCCATCATACTATCACCTCTCTTATCCACAACTGCTTTTTTGAATTTTTTTATCGGAGTGATCTATAATTTATCCACAGTGGATAACTTTTCTGTTTTTAAGCAATATATCTAGTTTAACTTATCCACAACAGGGAACGCAACTGCAAAACTTTCACATATTAGAAAAACACGATATTTGCCCACAATGGCAAATATCAATATCTTTTCTTATACTATAATCCATAAAATAATAATTTCTTATAGTACAAAAAAGCATGGCAACTACTAGAATTAATCTAGTACTGCCATGCTTCTTATTATCATTTTTAGTTCGGGATAATCACGATGTGACGATTGGGTTCTACTCCATCAGAGGAAGTTGTTACACCATCTACATCGTAAAGAACAGAATGGATGATTTTCCTTTCAAACGACGGCATTGGTTCCAAAACGACTTTTGTTTTTGTCTTCTTAGCTTTTTCTGCTAGCCTTGTTGCCAGCTGTTCCAATGTTTCTTTACGTCGTAATCGATAATCTTCAGCATCTACAATTACAGTTAAGTACTCTTCTGAATATTTGTTGGCCACTAATTGAACTAAATATTGAAGAGAATTCAATGTTTGGCCGCGCTTTCCAATTAGGATCGCGACATCTTCACCTGATACTTTAAATGAAAGCTCTTTGCCATGTTGGGATTTTTCTACAGTAGCTGAAATCCCCATCTTTTTAATGACATCTTCTAAATAGGTTTGAGCTTCAAACACAGGGTCAATCTTAACTGTAAGCTTTACAATCGCAGGTCTGTTTCCAAATACACCGAATAAACCTTTTTTGCCTTCATCGATGATCGAAACATCCACTTTATCCTTTGAAACATTAAGTTCCTTTAATCCAGATTCAATCGCTTCATCAACTGTTTGCCCTGTACCGGTAGCTGTTACTTGTTTCACTTCTTCGCTCCCCCTGTAGTATTCACTTCAGTTTTTACTGGACCTTTAATGAAATAAGTTTGGACAATCATAAAGATATTACCCACTACCCAATATAGTGATAATGCAGCTGGGAATGAAACTGCGAATACAACGATCATGACAGGCATAATGTACAGCATCATTTTCATTTGCGGGTTATTTTCCATGCCATGCATCATCATTTTTTGCTGCAGGAATGTAGTCAGACCAGCTATTAAAGGTAAAATATAAAATGGATCCTTATCTCCAAGGTCAAACCATAAGAAACTATGATTTGCAATTTCAGCTGTCCTCATAATGGCATGGTAAAATCCGATTAAGATTGGCATTTGAATAACTAGTGGGAAACATCCTGCTAAAGGGTTAACACCATGTCTTTGGAATAATGCCATTGTTTCTTGTTGAAGCTTTTGTTGTGTTTTTGGATCTTTAGAAGCATATTTTTGTTGAAGTTCTTTTAATTCAGGTTGAATAGCTTGCATCGCTTTTGAATTTTGTGTTTGCTTGATCATTAAAGGCAAAATGGCCAAACGAATAATAATTGTAACAACAATTATAGAAAGTCCATAATTAGCACCAAATAAATTAGCAACATACGTTATTAACCAGGATAATGGATATACAAAATACTGGTTCCAAATCCCTTCACTCTCTGCGGTGATTGGCGTGTTCACTTGCGAACATGCAGATAAAACCGCTAATAGACCTACTAAGGTCAAAATCAGGGCGATTCTCTTCTTCAAACTCCGTTCCTCCTTCTTGCGAATTCCTATGTATGATAGATTTATATTACCATTATAAATATGACACTTCCTAATATAAATCCTTTATAATTTCGACTTCTTTATATGCTTATTTTCTTTGTAAACGCTTTTGCTATTTTTAATACATGGATTAAGCTTTTCTTTGTCTCTTGGAAGTTCATTTCCGCTGTCGGTTTACGGGCAATTATGACATAATCGATATTTTGCTTTAAGTCTTCCTTCAGTTCCAGAAAAGTCTGTCTGACATTTCTTTTGATCTGATTTCTAACGACGGCTTTTCCGATTTTTTTGCTTACAGATAAGCCAATTCTCATTTCAATTTGCTCCGGTTTTTCTAGCATATAAATGACAAATTGCCGATTGGCTACGGATACTCCTCGTTTAAAAACCGCTTGAAATTCATCATTCTTTTTAATTCTATTCCTTTTGTTCACAAAAATTCACTCCGGCGCTTCTGCTTTTCTTTGTCCAGCTCCAGCCACCCAGCGACTCGAAAAACTTCCCCCGCCTCCCTGCGATAAGTTAACATCAACTCTCTTCGCACGTTGTGTCTCCTTTATCTCAGTCGCCGTGCTCCAGTTTTTTCGTCGCTAAACAGTCACCTTCGCTTTTCTAACCTTTATAGAAAAAAAACCACTGATCTTATTCAGTGGCCTATGCTGATAATACTTTTCTTCCTTTTCTACGACGACGAGCAAGAACGTTACGTCCATTTGCAGAGCTCATACGAGCGCGAAAACCATGTACTTTTTTATGCTTACGATTATTTGGTTGATAAGTACGTTTCATTATATTTGCACCTCCCTGAGGAAAAACTCTTAAAGACAGTCCTACTAAGTATAGCGGTCAGTAGGCATATTGTCAATCTTTCATGTAAAGTTCAAGTTTTTCCAAAAATTCTTTACATAATATCCAAAATTCATCATGTGGATATCCTTTTCGACATTTTTCTACATGTTCACTAGTTATCTACAACCTTTACACAAAATATAGTGTTGTTGATAAGTTGGCTCCACAAGGTATGGTAATTGTGGATAAAGTACCAAAACCCATTGCAATTAAGGGTTTTATTTGTTATTATATTTGTGTTTTCCCTTTTCTTACTATATATACTTATCCACATATGTGGACAACCTGTGTATAATTTTATTAACTATTGTGGAGAAATTTGTCCACACAGCTGTGTAAAAAGTCGAATAAACACTTTTCTACTATATTATATAATTATACACTTTTCTTGTGGAATTTATTTTTATGCAATTATATACATTTATCATTTTTGAGGGTGTACAAAAGCTGTACAAGCTATTTTTTATGCCCTCCTTCGTTTTTTTTTAAATCCTTTTCAAAGGAGGGAGTCTTTCTGTAATGGAAAACATCTCTGATTTATGGACCAAGGCTTTAGAAGCGATCCAGAAAAAATTAAGCAAGCCCAGCTTTGAAACTTGGTTAAAGTCAACAAAAGCTCACTCACTTACAAATGACACTTTAATCATTACTGCACCGAATGACTTTGCTAGAGATTGGCTTGAAACAAGGTATTCAAAACTAATAGCCGATACCATTCTTGATATCACGGGAGCGGAATTGGAAATAAAATTTGTCATCCCACAATCTCAAGAAGAGGAAGTGCTAAAATTTGAAGGCCCGGCCAAAAAGAAACAAGTTGAAGAGCATTCTGAAGAAATGCCCCAAAGTATGCTGATCCCTAAATATACCTTCGATACCTTTGTTATTGGGTCAGGCAATCGTTTTGCACATGCCGCATCCCTAGCTGTTGCAGAGGCACCAGCAAAAGCCTATAATCCATTGTTTATTTATGGGGGGGTTGGACTGGGAAAAACCCACTTAATGCATGCCATCGGGCATTATGTATTAGAACATAATCCTAATGCAAAAGTGGTTTACCTATCCTCTGAAAAATTTACAAATGAGTTTATTAACTCGATTCGTGATAATAAAGCGATTGAGTTTCGCAATAAATATCGCAAGGTTGACGTTCTTTTAATTGATGATATTCAATTTTTGGCTGGAAAAGAATCAACACAAGAGGAATTTTTCCATACCTTCAATGCATTACATGAGGAAAGTAAACAAATAGTAATTTCAAGTGACCGCCCGCCAAAGGAAATTCCAACATTAGAGGATCGCTTGCGTTCAAGATTTGAATGGGGCCTGATTACGGACATCACACCACCTGATTTGGAGACAAGAATTGCCATCCTTCGCAAGAAGGCAAAGGCCGAGGGTCTCGATATTTCCAATGAAGTTATGATTTACATTGCTAATCAAATTGATACGAATATTCGGGAGCTGGAAGGTGCCCTTATCCGTGTAGTAGCATACTCCTCATTAATTAATAAAGACATTAATGCGGATTTAGCTGCGGAAGCACTTAAAGACATCATTCCAGGAACGAAGACAAAAGTAATCACCATTCAAGAAATTCAACGGGTTGTTGGCGAATTTTATCACGTGAAATTAGAGGATTTTAAAGCTAAGAAAAGAACAAAATCTGTCGCATTTCCACGGCAAATTGCAATGTATTTGTCGAGAGAGATGACGGATTCATCACTGCCGAAAATCGGTGAGGAGTTTGGCGGTAGAGACCATACAACAGTCATTCATGCCCATGAAAAAATCTCAAAACTCTTGCAGTCGGATACAGAATTCGGGCGGAGGATCCAAGAGATAGAAGAAAAACTTAAATTATAAAAGTATGGATTATGTGAATAACTTTAACTTACTTATATACAGTCTATCCACATGTGGATAGACTCTTCTACTGTTTCAAAATCACACTTATCCACAAATCCACAAGCCCTACTATTATTATTACTATATTTTTATTTCTTAAAATAATAATATATGCCAGCCAGTTTGAAAAAATAACAAATAGGAGGCATTTAAAAAATGCAATTTTCCATTCAACAAAATAAATTAGTAGATGCTGTTAACGATGTAATGAAAGCTGTATCATCAAGAACAACAATTCCAATTTTGACGGGAATTAAAATATCGGCTACTCATGATGGCGTAACCTTAACAGGAAGTGATTCAGATATTTCAATTGAGAGCTTTATTCCAGCTGAGGAAGAAGGTAATCAACATGTGGATATCCAAAGAACAGGAAGCATTGTTCTGCAGGCTAAATTTTTCAGTGAGATTGTAAAAAAATTACCGAAGGAAACTGTGGATATCGAGGTTCAAGATAATTTTTCCACTAAAATTGTTTCTGGAAGTGCTGAATTTAATTTAATTGGATTGGACCCTGAAGAATATCCACAGTTGCCGCAAATCTCCGATCATCATGCTTTTCAAATGCCAATCGACCTGCTAAAACAAATGACACGCCAAACCGTTTTTGCAGTGTCAACATCTGAAACAAGACCAGTTTTAACAGGTGTAAACTGGCGAATTGAAGATCGAGAATTAATTTGCGTAGCAACGGACAGCCATCGTCTGGCCATGAGAAAGGCTCCAATTGAGAGCGGGGAAATATCCAATATTACAAGTGTAGTTATTCCAGGAAAAAGCTTAAATGAATTAAATAAGATTTTAGAAGATACAAATGATCTAATCGATATTGTCATTACTGATAATCAAATATTGTTCAAAACAAAGTATTTATTATTTTTTTCACGATTATTAGAAGGCAATTATCCTGATACATCAAGACTGATCCCAACTGATTATAAGACCGAAGTTATCATTACGGCCAAGGATTTTCTGCAAGCAATCGATCGTGCCTCCTTACTAGCAAAAGAAGGACGAAACAATGTAGTTAAGTTAACGACATTTGATAACAACAGTGTCCAAATTTCGACAACATTGCCTGAGGTTGGTAAAGTAGAGGAAGATGTAAATTGTGAATCGCTCATTGGAGAAGAATTAAAAATTTCTTTTAGTGCTAAATATATGATGGATGCTTTGAAGGCTTTGGATAGCACGGATATTAAAATAAGTTTTACAGGGGCTATGCGTCCGTTTTTAATTCGACCTTTAGATAATGATTCAATTCTTCAGCTTATCCTACCAGTAAGAACATACTAAAAGCGGAAGAGCTGGATAAAGAAGCACCAACTTTTATTTGAAAGCTGAACGGGAAATAAATTCAATAGTTCCTGTTTTAGCTTTCTTTTATATTTATCCAACATTTAGTAAAATGAAACTAACAGCAAAAAATGTGATCGAATACAAAATTGAGGTGAGAAATGATGGCTACTGAAGTTACCATTTCAACGGAATATATCACGTTAGGTCAATTTCTAAAATTGGCTGGAATCATTGATACCGGTGGTGCCGTTAAATGGTTTTTAAGTGAACATGAAGTTTTCGTCAATGGTGAACCTGAAAATCGAAGAGGCAAAAAGCTGATACACAATGATGAAGTATCTGTTAAAGGGATTGGGGCTTTTAAAATTGTTTTTAACTGAACTATCATTAACAAACTACAGAAACTATAAGAAAACCAGGCTTTCTTTTGAAAATAAAGTAAATGTAATCCTTGGTGAGAATGCACAAGGGAAAACAAATTTGATGGAAAGTATATATGTGTTAGCGATTGCAAAGTCTCATCGGACGTCAAGAGATAAAGAACTTATCAAATGGGATGAAGAGTATGCTAAAATAGAAGGAAGAGTGCAAAAAAGAATGTCCGCTCTTTCACTTGAACTTGTAATATCAAATAAAGGCAAAAAAGCAAAGGTAAATTCGTTAGAACAAAAAAAATTAAGCAGCTATATTGGTTCATTAAATGTCGTGATGTTCGCACCTGAGGATTTAAATCTTGTCAAAGGAAGTCCTCAGGTTCGTCGACGTTTTATAGACATTGAGATCGGGCAAGTTATGCCAGTCTATATGCATGATTTAAATCAGTATCATCATATTTTGCAACAGCGGAATCATTTACTAAAACAATATAATCGCTCCCCTGAGAAAAATAAGGTTATGCTCGAAATATTGACAACCCAGCTTGTCGAAATTGCGGTAAAAATAACGAATCGTAGAATTCACTTTTTACATTTGCTGCAAAATTGGGCTGAACCCATCCATAAGGGCATCTCAAGAGGTCTAGAAACGCTGAAAATTCAGTATAATCCTTCTGTTGATGTATCAGAGGATATAGAGTTGTCAAAAATGGTAGAAGTATATTATGAAAAATTTTCAAAAATTAAAGAAAAAGAAATTGACAGAGGGATTACATTGGCTGGTCCGCATCGCGATGACATGCAGTTTTTTGTAAATGATAAGGATGTTCAAGTGTATGGCTCTCAAGGACAGCAGCGAACAACGGCTTTATCAATAAAATTGGCGGAAATTGAATTAATTAAATCAGAGGTTGGAGAATACCCGATTCTACTTTTAGATGATGTACTTTCGGAACTTGATGACTATAGACAATCACATTTACTAAATACCATTCAAGGCAAAGTTCAAACATTCGTTACAACGACAAGTGTGGAAGGAATTGATCATGAAACATTAAAAAAGGCTGCAAAATTTTATGTAACAGCAGGTGGCGTTGAAAATTCCTAAACTTTGAGCGAGGAGTGGATAAGTGTTTGTTTCTGCATTTAGGTGAGGATATTGTTCTACAAACAAAAGAAATCGTGGCTATTATTGATTCGAATTTAGCCGAAGAATCGGAAATTTTAAAGGAATTTATCGATGTGAATAACAAAAAAAATAATATTGTTCACATCTCAGATGGAACGGTTAAATCTATTGTTGTAACTGAAAATAAGGTTTATTTTTCACCGTTAACAGCCGTCACATTAAAAAGACGGTCCCAATATATCTATGAGTTGGAAATGGTAAGCGAATAAAGGTAAACAAAGTGAAGGTGGTTTTAGTGGCCATGGAAGAAAAACAAACAGTAGTAGAAACAAGCTATGATGCTAATCAGATACAGGTTCTTGAGGGTCTAGAGGCTGTAAGAAAGCGCCCAGGAATGTACATTGGATCTACTAGTGGAAAAGGTCTTCATCATCTCGTTTGGGAAATTGTTGATAATAGTATTGATGAGGCATTAGCCGGCTATTGTACGGAGATCAAGGTAACAATTGAAGCGGACAATAGTATTACGGTAACAGATAACGGGCGTGGGATTCCTGTCGGTATTCAGGAGAAGATGGGACGTCCGGCGGTTGAAGTAATCATGACTGTCCTTCATGCCGGCGGTAAGTTTGGCGGTGGCGGCTATAAAGTGTCTGGTGGTCTGCATGGCGTTGGTGCATCTGTAGTTAACGCTTTATCGACTGAACTAGAGGTTTTTGTTCACCTTGATGGTAAGATTCATTATATAAAATTTGAGCGCGGCGCTGTTGTCGAAGAGTTAAAAGTTATTGGGGAAACTGATAAAACTGGAACGATCGTCCATTTTAGTCCTGACCCTGAAATTTTCCAGGAAACAACCGTATATGAGTACGACATATTAGCGACTCGTCTTCGTGAACTGGCTTTCTTAAATCGCGGTTTAAATTTAATCATTGAAGATAAGCGTCCGGAAGGAAAAACGCAGCATTGGTGCTATGAAGGCGGTATTATTTCCTATGTTGAACATTTAAACCGTTCTCGTGAAGTTATTCATGAAGAGCCTGTCTATGTCATGGGTGAAAAAGATGGGATTACTGCCGAGGTGGCCCTTCAGTACAATGACAGTTATGTTAGTAATATATATTCTTTTGCAAATAATATTCATACATATGAGGGCGGAACCCATGAGGTTGGTTTCAAAACAGCTTTAACACGTGTTATTAATGACTATGCAAGAAAAAGCGGTATGTTTAAAGAAAATGACCCCAATTTAACCGGGGACGATGTTCGTGAAGGGTTGACAACGATTATATCCGTTAAACATCCTGACCCACAATTCGAGGGCCAGACAAAGACAAAGCTTGGGAATAGTGAAGTTAGAGCGATTGTTGATTCTGTATTCTCAGAGCAATTAGATAAATTTTTAATGGAGAATCCTTCAGTAGGTAAAAAAATTGTCGAAAAAGGATTAATGGCTTCAAGGGCAAGAATTGCTGCTAAAAAGGCGAGAGAATTGACACGCCGTAAAGGTGCCCTGGAAATATCAAGTCTACCTGGAAAACTGGCTGACTGTTCATCCAAAGACGCTTCTATTAGTGAATTATATATCGTTGAGGGTGACTCTGCGGGTGGTTCAGCTAAATCAGGAAGGGATCGCCATTTCCAAGCCATCCTTCCATTACGCGGTAAAATCCTTAACGTAGAAAAAGCACGTTTAGATAGAATTTTATCAAATAATGAGATTCGTACGATTATTACAGCACTTGGAACTGGAATAGGCGAAGATTTTGATATTTCAAAGGCAAGATATCACAAGATTGTCATTATGACCGACGCGGATGTTGACGGAGCACATATTCGTACACTGCTGTTAACATTCTTCTATCGCTTTATGAAGCCAATCATCGAAAATGGCTATATTTATATTGCTCAACCACCTTTATATAAGGTGCAGCAAGGGAAAAAGGTGATATATGCTTATAATGACCGTGAGTTAGAAGCGGTTTTAGCCGAATTACCTGATAACCCTAAACCAAGTTTACAACGCTATAAAGGTCTTGGGGAGATGAATCCAGAACAGTTATGGGAAACGACAATGGACCCGGAAGTTCGGACATTGCTTCAAGTACAGCTTCAGGATGCAATGGAAGCAGATGAAGTATTTGAAATCTTAATGGGGGATCAAGTAGAGCCACGACGTGAATTTATCCAAGAAAATGCCCGTTATGTTAAAAATCTAGATATATAGAGAGGAGGGGCTTAAGATATGCAGGAAGAACGTCAACAAATACAAGAAATAAATTTAAGCACTGAAATGAAGACATCCTTTTTAGACTATGCCATGAGTGTTATCGTATCTCGTGCTTTACCTGATGTAAGGGATGGCCTGAAGCCAGTGCATCGAAGAATCTTATTTGCGATGAATGAGTTGGGGAATACAGCGGATAAGGCACATAAAAAATCTGCCCGTATCGTTGGTGATGTAATCGGTAAATATCATCCACACGGTGATTCTGCCGTATATGAAGCAATGGTTCGGATGGCTCAAGATTTTAACTTTCGCTATATGTTAGTGGATGGTCACGGAAACTTCGGATCCGTGGACGGAGACCCAGCAGCTGCGATGCGTTATACAGAAGCACGGATGTCTAAGTTGGCAATGGAAATGTTGCGCGATATCAACAAAGATACGATTGACTATCAAGATAACTATGATGGATCGGAAAAGGAGCCAGTCGTATTACCTGCAAGATTTCCAAACCTTTTAGTAAATGGAGCTTCAGGTATTGCCGTAGGGATGGCCACTAATATTCCCCCGCATCATTTAGGGGAAGTCATTGACGGAGTTTTAGCAGTCAGCCGTAATCGTGACATTACCATTGCTGAATTGATGGAAATTGTACCTGGACCTGACTTTCCAACAGCTGGACAAATATTAGGCCGCAGTGGTATACGCCGGGCCTATGAGACAGGAAGAGGGTCCATTACCCTCCGTGCTAAATCATTTATTGAGGAAAAGGCAAACGGAAGACAAACAATTATCATCAATGAAATACCTTACCAGGTTAATAAAGCAAAGCTGATTGAAAAAATAGCGGAGCTTGTGCACGACAAAAAAATTGAGGGAATATCAGATCTCCGTGATGAATCAGACCGTAATGGTATGAGAATCGTGATTGAGGTTAAGCGGGATGCAAATGCTAATGTCCTTTTAAATAACTTATTTAAACTAACGGCATTGCAATCTAGCTTTGGTATCAATATGCTTGCCCTTGTCGACGGTCATCCAAAGGTATTGAACTTAAAACAAATGTTAAGCCATTACCTTGATCATCAGATTGTGATCATTCGCCGCAGAACTGAATTTGAACTGCGCAAGGCTGAAGCCCGTGCTCACATTTTAGAAGGTTTAAGAATCGCTCTAGACCATATAGATGAAATTATTTCCTTAATTCGCGCCTCGCAAACAACGGATATTGCGAGACAAGGATTGATGGAGAGATTTAATTTATCTGAAAAGCAAGCACAAGCAATTTTAGATATGCGCTTGCAGCGTCTAACAGGTTTAGAACGTGAGAAAATTGAAGAAGAGTATCAGGAACTGATCAAACTCATTGCAGAATTAAAAGCAATATTAGCGGATGAAGAAAAGGTTCTTGATATTATTCGCGAAGAATTAACTGAAATTAAAGAGCGCTTTTACGATAAACGCCGCACTGAAATTATTTCCGGCAGCTTTGGCGAGATTGAAGACGAGGATTTAATCCCAGAGCAAAGCATCGTTATTTCGCTTACCCACAAAGGTTATATTAAGAGATTGCCGGCTGATACTTACAGAAGCCAAAGAAGAGGTGGTCGTGGGGTACAAGGAATGGGCACCAATGAAGATGACTTTGTTGAACATTTACTTTCTACTTCAACCCACAATACGATTCTTTTCTTTAGCAATAAAGGAAAGGTGTATCGCCTAAAAGGCTATGAAATTCCTGAATTCAGCCGAACAGCAAAAGGAATTCCAATCATTAATTTATTGGAAATTGAGAAAGATGAATGGATCAACGCTGTGATTCCGGTTGAGGAATTTTTAGACGACTGGTACTTGTTCTTTGCAACGAAGCAAGGTGTTGTCAAGCGTTCATCATTATCTTCATTTGCCAATATTCGAAAAGGTGGTTTAATTGCCCTTCATTTAAGGGAAGGTGACGAGGTTATCTCAGTCGGACTAACTGACGGCCAACGAGAGATTATGATTGGTACTAAGAATGGGATGTTAATTCGCTTTAATGAGACCGATGTTCGTTCAATGAGCCGGTTGGCGACTGGTGTAAAAGGAATCAATCTAAATGAAGATGATCATGTCATCGGTATGGAAATCATTGAAGGAAAAGAAGATGTATTAGTTGTAACGCGTCATGGCTACGGTAAACGTACACCTTTAAGTGAATACCGTATGCAAAGCCGCGGTGGAAAAGGTATTAAGACTTGTAATATTACTGAAAAAAATGGACCATTATCGGCGATTAAAGCAGTTACAGGTGAAGAGGATTTAATGCTCATCACCGAAAGCGGCATCGTAATTCGGATGGCTGTAGATACAATTTCAATTACCGGACGTAATACACAGGGTGTTAAACTAATGCGTCTTGATGAAAATGAGGTTGTTTCTACTGTTGCAAAAGTTGACCGTGAAGAAGAGGAAGAAGAGCAACCGGAGAATGAAGTGGCGGTTGAAGAAACAAATGAAGAAGCGCCAGAGGATTCAGAACCGGATCAAAATGAATAAGTAACACAAAGTCTATGACACTTTTGGAAATTAGTTAAGGGGGAGAGACATTTATGAAAGTCCAGACTAGTCAATTAATAGAAGGCTGTATATTATCTGCAGATGTCTTTTCACTAACTAATTTTCCGATTGTTTCACAGAAAACAGTCTTATCAAAAAAAACAATAGAAATACTTAATGCCTTTTTAATAAAAGAAGTTGCGGTAGAGCCTACTCTTGTTACTGGTGAGCCATTTAATCCTGCTTGGATTGAAGATGGGAATCAATTCAAAAAGGAAGAATCTACAATAGTCCAACATAGCTTTACGGAGAAGTATCTAAAGGCTGTCCAAGGCTATAAAAAACTGTTTCAAAGTTGGCAGTCAGGTATGGTCATTGATATGCCAGCTGTAAGGACATTAGTAGTACCGATTATTGAGGGAGCAATTGAAAATCCACGGGAATTATTTACTCTTCACCATTATTCAACGATGGAGGACTACCTATATCATCATGCTATTTCAGTTGCAGCAATGTCAGCTGTATTGGCTAGTGTGCTTAACTTCTCAAAAGGAGATTATATTCAGATTGGTATTGCGGGTGCTATGTGTGATTGCGGTATGGCCAAAATTCCAATGAAAATCATGAATAAAAAGGGACCATTGACAAGAGAGGAATTTGAAGAAGTCAAAAAACACCCAGTCTATAGCTACATCCTTTTAAAGGATATTAAACTTCTCAGAGATGAAGTGAAAAAGGCTGTCTATCAGCATCATGAACGAATTGATGGAAGCGGCTACCCTAATGGTGTTCATTCAGATTATTTACACCCTTATGAAAGAATTATTTCTGTTGCCGATGTCTATCATGCCATGACGTCAGAAAGAAATTACCGCAGTAAGCAATCTCCATTTAAAGTATTAGAATCAATATTGCAGGATCAGTTCGGCAAATTTGATATGAAGGTTGTCCAAACTTTAACTAAAATAATGACGAACTTTTCTTCCGGGACAAAGGTCCGATTATCGAATAATAAAATTGGAGAAATTGTTTTTATTGAGCAAAAATCCCCAACAAGGCCAATGGTCAGATTAGATGAATCAGGGGAGATCATCCAGCTTGTTAATCAGCGAGATCTTTTTATCGAAGAAATACTATAACCTTATTCAGCAAAAAGCGTGCTGAGTAAAGTTAAGCCTCCGGCGGATGTCTCAGATTTTCAAAGGTAATTTTTCGAGCAAGCTCGAAAAAATCTGGGCGCAAATACTCCAAGGCGCATTTGATTAATTGGGAAGGGTCTGTCCAAAAGTGCTGCTCTAAAGCATTTTCATGGGCAATCCCTTCCTTTTACTTAAATTTTTGTTTTTTGCAAGTATTGATTAATAAGATACGGAACTTTTACAGCAGTAACACTTAAGAATTGCTCAATAAATGGGTAATCCAAGCTGTCGAAGCCATGTAATAGCTCACTCCACCATTCAGTCTCATACCTGCTAATCATACTTAAATTATAAAGCAGCAAATAATGTGTTAAGATCTCTGGAAAAAACAAAAACTGCTCTTTGTCGGTGGGGATATGTAATGTATTTTCAAAGCAATCAAATTGGAGCGGCGAACAGTCATTAGGATTTATTGGGCCATTCGCTCGCAATTCAATATAGTTTGGTTGTTTGCAACCCGCGCCCGCCTTGTTGATTATTTGGTAATCAAAAGACAATATTTCTTTTAAAAAATGATCAAAGCGGTCAACCGTCATATGCAAATCATCTAATATGCAAGCAGGTATGATAAAAGTTTGGTCATCTAGGCATGCTATTTTATAGTTTTGTTGCTTCTCTAAGCTAACTTGAAAAAGGTAATCTAATTCAGGAATCCGCCCTAATAGAAAGTCCATAGTGTATTTTTCCGAATCTAGATGGTGTTTCACATGGAACATTTTGACGGCAACATGTGAGAACAAACCATTTTTTTGGGCCTTTACTTCATCCTTTAGAAAGTCATAGTTTCTTTTTTTTCTTTTACGTGTTGTCACACCATGTGCTAAAACAGTGGAGGATTCAGGGTATTCCGGGTCAACTGTCAGTAGACAAGCTTTAAGCAACTGAACCATTCCGTAAAACAATAAAATGGGCTTGATTGACAAAGGAGCTTGTTTAGAAAGCTCATAATAGCTTTTTCCATGATCTAGATAATAAATAAATGGATAGCAGTTTTCGAAGCTCTTCTTTTCGGAATCATCGACACCGTTATGTTGGTAGCTATGTAAAAGGTATCTCTGTACATTGATTGAGGAATGATAAATTGCGAATGATTTCCAAACGGAATCCCAAGAGCCCATACTGATTTTGCCTCCAATTAAAACTTATTATAAAAATATTGTCGAGATCATTGTCGTTCCTTGACAGTATTGTGTCCAATTGTTAAGCTACTAATAATATTTTTCAGAAATTTATGCGAGGGAGAAGATTTTACCATGTGGGAAAGTAAGTTTAGTAAGGAAGGATTAACATTTGACGATGTGTTGTTAGTTCCGGCTCATTCTAATGTTTTACCAAAAGATGTTAAAGTAAAGACCGTTCTTTCAGAGACATTAAAGCTCAATATTCCATTAATTAGCGCCGGTATGGATACTGTTACAGAAGCAGACATGGCTATTGCAATGGCAAGACAAGGTGGCCTTGGTATTATCCATAAAAACATGTCAGTTGAACAACAAGCTGAGCAGGTAGACAAGGTAAAACGTTCTGAAAGTGGCGTTATTACAAATCCATTCTTTTTAACACCAGAACATCAAGTGTTCGATGCAGAACATTTAATGAGCAAATATCGGATTTCTGGTGTTCCTATCGTTAATAATGAAAACGACCTTAAATTAGTTGGTATTCTAACTAACCGTGACCTTCGCTTTATTCAAGATTACTCAATCAAAATTTATGATGTGATGACAAAAGAAAACTTAGTTACTGCCCCAGTTGGGACAACTTTAGTACAGGCAGAAAAGATTCTCCAACAATATAAAATTGAGAAATTACCTTTAGTTGATAATGAAGGTACATTAAAAGGATTAATCACAATTAAAGATATTGAAAAAGTCATTGAATTTCCTAATTCCGCAAAAGACAGTCAGGGAAGATTGTTGGTTGGAGCAGCAGTTGGTGCAACGGTTGATGCCTTGATTCGCGTTGAAGCATTAGTGAATGCTGGCGTCGATGTAATTGTGATCGATACAGCACACGGACATTCTGAAGGTGTTCTAAAAAGAGTTCGCGAAATTAGAGATGCCTATCCAAATTTAAATATTATTGCAGGTAATGTTGCTACAGGTGAAGGTACGAAGGCGTTAATCGAAGCTGGTGTTAATATTGTTAAAGTTGGTATTGGACCAGGTTCTATTTGTACTACTCGTGTAGTTGCTGGTGTTGGCGTACCGCAAATTACAGCTGTTTATGATTGTGCTACGGAAGCAAGAAAGTATGGTGTTCCAATTATCGCGGACGGCGGTATTAAGTATTCAGGGGATATTGTAAAGGCGATTGCAGCAGGTGCAAATGCTGTTATGCTTGGAAGTATTTTTGCTGGTACAACTGAAAGCCCTGGTGAAACGGAAATTTTCCAAGGCCGTCGTTTTAAAGTATATCGCGGCATGGGTTCTGTTGGAGCTATGGAAAGAGGAAGTAAGGACCGTTATTTCCAAGAAGAAAATCAAAAGTTCGTTCCAGAGGGAATTGAAGGACGTGTTCCATATAAAGGGCCACTAGCCGATATGGTCTATCAATTAGTTGGCGGACTTCGTTCAGGAATGGGATATTGTGGTGCTGAAGACCTTGAGTATTTGCGTGAAAATGGACAATTTATTCGTATGACTGGCGCCGGCTTGCGCGAAAGCCATCCGCATGATGTCCAAATTACAAAAGAATCACCAAATTATTCTGTGTAATTTTCATACACTTGTAAAATTTTAACAACTGTTCTTTTTAAAACAGAGGAGGTTTTCCTCTGTTTTTTTTATGTTAAATTTGATAGAATAGCCGTTGGGATTAAAAAGTAAAATAACCATTGAAGGTAGATCTCTATAGATGGTTTTGAGAAATTATTGGAGGGATTTGAATTGAAAAAACATATAAGGAACAAAGGTTTCCTTTATAGTTTGCTTACACTACTGTTATTTACTACTTTATTTGCAAATTTCCCTACTAAAGCGAGTGCTGTCGAGCTTGGTCTGGAAGCGGAAGCAGCGATCTTAGTTGATGCAAATTCGGGGAAAATCTTATATGAGTTAAACCCAGATATGACTTTACCTCCTGCCAGTATGTCAAAAATGATGACAGAGTATTTATTGCTAGAGGCAATTCACAACAAACAAGTAAGCTGGGACCAGGAAGTATCCATTACTGACTATGTATACAAAATCTCTCAAAATACAAAGCTATCAAATGTTCCGTTAAGAAAGGACATTAAATATACAGTAAGAGAGCTTTACGAATCAATGGCAATCTACTCTGCCAATGGTTCAACAATTGCATTAGCTGAAACAATTGCCGGCTCTGAGACAAATTTCATTAAAATGATGAACGATAAAGCTCAAGCATTAGGGATGGAGGATGCTAAATTCGTCAATTCAACGGGTTTAAATAATCAAGACCTATTAGGCATGCATCCCAAGGGTACTGGTGAAACAGAAGAAAATATGATGTCACCACGATCTGTAGCAATCTTGGCTTACTCCTTACTTAAAGATTATCCTGAGGTTTTGGAAACTGCGAGCATTCCTTTTAAAAAATTCACAAAAGGAATTGATGGCGAAGGAATTAGCATGTTGAACTGGAATGCTATGCTCCCTAATATTCCTGGATATTTACAGCAATTCGCGTACCAAGGTGTAGACGGACTTAAGACAGGTTCTACATCTCTTGCAGGCTATTGCTTCACAGGAACAGCAGAGCGTAATGGAATGAGACTTATAAGTGTTGTCATGAAGACCAATTCGCAATATAAACGTTTTGAAGAAACTAAAAAACTATTTGATTATGGATTTAGTAACTTTGTAGAAAAAGAACTTTTCCCTGCAAACTATCAAGTCAAAAAGCATGATGTCCTAAAGGTTGAAAAGGGAAAACAAAAAGAGGTTCAAATTGCTAGTAAAGAAGCTTTAAAAACTGTAATTAAAACAAATGAAGAAGAGCTATATGAACCAAAGTTAGTATTAGACAAAAAGGCCCTTACGAAAAAAGGCACATTAGTCGCTCCCGCAGAAAAAGGGCAAAAGGTTGGCTACTTAACCTATGAATATAAAGGTGAAAATAACTATGGCTACCTATTAAAAAATGGTGCTGCTAGTGAAAAGGTAGCTATCGTTACACAAACAGGTGTTGAAAAAGCAAATTGGTTCTCATTAACAATGCGGGCGATCGGTGGCTTCTTCGCTGATATTTGGTCAAGTGTAGCCGGTGGTATCGCAGGTTTATTTTCATAATAATACGAAGTAAAAAACAGTAAAATCCATAAAGTCTACGATGGAATATTCGAGTATTCCTAGTAGAATTTATGGATTTTTTATTTTTTTATAAATAAAAATAGGAATTTTCGATATTTTAGGTTAAAATATTTGATAGGCCTTTATTTGTACATGATGATAGTATAAAAAAGATAAAGATAAAGAATGAATACATACATTTAGGAGGAGTTTTTAAAATGTCACAGAATATTGGAACAGAAAGAGTAAAACGTGGAATGGCTGAAATGCAAAAGGGCGGCGTTATTATGGACGTTGTCAATGCAGAGCAGGCTAAAATTGCAGAAGCTGCTGGTGCGGTCGCAGTAATGGCACTTGAGCGTGTACCTGCAGATATTCGTGCAGCTGGTGGAGTTGCTCGTATGGCTGATCCAACAATCGTAGAAGAAGTTATGAACGCTGTGTCAATCCCTGTTATGGCAAAAGCTCGTATTGGTCATATTGTTGAAGCACGCGTTTTAGAAGCAATGGGAGTAGACTACATTGATGAAAGTGAAGTATTAACTCCTGCTGATGAAGTGTATCACATTAATAAGCGTGAATACACAGTTCCATTTGTTTGCGGATGCCGTGATTTAGGCGAAGCATTACGCCGCATTGGTGAAGGTGCTTCTATGTTACGTACTAAAGGTGAACCAGGAACAGGTAATATTGTTGAAGCTGTTCGTCATATGCGTATGGTTCAATCACAAATTCGTCAAGTTGCTGCAATGTCAGAAGATGAGTTAATGACATTCGCTAAAAATATCCAAGCTCCATTTGAGCTAGTTCTTCAAATTAAGCGCGAAGGCAAACTTCCAGTTGTTAACTTTGCTGCTGGCGGTGTTGCAACACCTGCCGATGCTGCATTAATGATGCAATTAGGAGCAGACGGAGTATTCGTTGGTTCAGGTATCTTCAAATCTGACAGCCCTGAAAAGTTTGCTCGTGCAATCGTTGAAGCAACAACTCATTATGAAGACTACAAATTAATTGCTGAGCTTTCAAAAGGCTTAGGAACAGCGATGAAGGGTATTGAAATTTCATCATTACAACCTAGCGAGCGCATGCAAGAGCGTGGCTGGTAATTAGAAAAGCGCAAGCGCCTTGCTTAGCGCCGTACAAACTGGAGGGGCTTCGACTGAGATAAAGGAAACACGGCGAGCGTAGAGAGCCGATGTTGACTTATCGTAGGGAGGAGACCTGAAGTTTGCTAGGCGCTAGGCGCTGGAGCTGGACAATGAAAAACGCAGGCAGATAGAGTAAAAAGGAGAATGTTACATGGTTAAAGTGGGTGTTTTGGCTCTACAAGGGGCTGTAAGAGAACATATTCGCGCCCTTGAAGCAGCAGGTGCAGAAGCAGTTGCCGTTAAAAGGGTTGAACAATTACAAGACATCGACGGTCTTATATTCCCTGGTGGTGAAAGCACGACCATGAGACGTTTAATTGATAAATATGGTTTTTTTGAACCGCTTAAAGAATTTGGAAAAAGCGGCAAGCCGATTTTTGGTACTTGTGCAGGTTTAATCTTGATGGCAAGCAAGCTTGCTGGCGGGGAAAATGCACATTTAGGGTTAATTGACATGACCGTTGAACGTAATGCTTTCGGGCGTCAGGTAGATAGCTTTGAAGCAAGCCTGATGATTACAGATGTCGCCGATGACTTCGTAGGTGTATTCATTCGTGCACCAAGAATACTTGAAGTTGGCAACGATGTTGAAATCATTTGCAAGCATAACGATAAAATTGTTGCAGTTAAACAAGGCAATTTTTTAGCATGTTCATTCCATCCAGAATTAACGGATGATCACCGTATGGCTGAATACTTTGTTAAAATGGTTGAAGGTGCAAAAGAAAAATTAGCTGTATAACAGAAGACTTTTTGTGGTAAAATATAGTTATAAATACGTTATAGTGTTGACGGGAACTAGTAATAATAATTCTTTTTCTAGAGAGTCGGTGGCTGGTGCAAACCGATAAAGGGCTATTGTGAATCCATCCCTGAGCAAAATATTGAACAGCTGTAAGGCCAATGGATAGCTTTAGAGCTAAGTAAGTATTTTCGGTTTGAAAACCGTTATGATTATGAGTGGAAAAAGGGCTAGTGTCTTTTTTCAATCAGGGTGGCAACGCGGGTTAACTCTCGTCCCTTTTTATAGGGACGGGAGTTTTTTGTTTAGAAAAGCGTAAGTGACCGTTTTTCGAGTCGCTGGTCACTGGAGCTAGACAGTGAAACACTAACTATAATAAAGGAGGAACATAAAATGCTTGATATGAAATTTTTACGAGAAAATTTTGCGGGAATTAAAGAAAAGCTGCAATGTCGTGGTGAGGATTTAGGAGACTTTGACCGTTTTGGTGAGTTGGATGCAAGGCGCCGTGAACTCATTGCCGAAGGTGAAGAACTTAAAAGTAAGCGTAATGAAGTTTCAAAGCAAGTATCTGTATTGAAAAGAGAGAAGCAGGATGCTGATCATCTTATTGCTGAAATGAGAGAAGTTGGCGACCGTATTAAAGTACTTGATGATGAATTACGCACTGTGGAAGATGATCTTCAGCTTTTATTGCTTTCTATTCCGAATGTTCCACATGAAACAGTACCGGTTGGTGAGTCTGAGGATGATAACGTTGTTGTTCGCAAATGGGGCGATATTCGACAATTTTCATTTGAAGCAAAGCCACACTGGGATGTTGCAGATACTCTTGGAATCCTTGACTTTGAGCGGGCAGGAAAGGTTACCGGCAGCCGTTTTGTATTTTATAAAGGCCTGGGTGCCCGCCTTGAACGTGCCCTTATCAGCTTTATGATGGATTACCATTCTGACAACCATGGCTATGAGGAAGTAATCCCGCCTTATATGGTAAACAGAGATAGTATGATTGGAACGGGTCAGCTGCCTAAATTTGAAGAGGATGCTTTTAAAATTGATGGCATGGATTATTTCTTAATTCCAACGGCTGAGGTTCCAGTTACTAATATGCATCGTGACGAAATCCTAGATGGAGCAGAACTTCCAATCGCTTATTGCGGCTATAGTGCATGTTTCCGTTCTGAAGCGGGGTCAGCGGGCCGTGATACACGCGGATTAATCCGCCAGCACCAGTTTAATAAAGTTGAACTTGTTCGCTTTGTGAAACCGGAGGATTCTTATGATGAATTAGAAAAACTTACAGGCCATGCTGAGAAAATTCTTCAGTTATTAGGTCTTCCATATCGTGTTATGAGCATGTGTACAGCTGATCTTGGCTTTACTGCTGCTAAAAAATACGATATTGAAGTGTGGCTTCCAAGCTACGACACATATCGAGAAATTTCTTCTTGCAGTAACTTTGAAGCTTTCCAAGCAAGACGTGCCAACATCCGCTTCCGTCGTGAACCAGGTGCAAAACCAGAGCACGTTCATACACTAAACGGATCTGGATTGGCCATTGGCCGTACCGTTTCAGCTATATTAGAGAATTACCAACAAGAAGATGGCAGTGTTGTAATCCCAGAGGTATTAAGACCTTATATGGGAAATGTTGAGGTTATGAAGCCAAAATCAAAATAAACAGCAACAGAGAAGGGGATTCAAACTGAATCCCCTTTAGTCGTTTATTTACTTGTGTACTTTTCTAAAATGGGCACCACCGAAAATGACGGTTGTTATAAAAAATACACCTGCCAGGCTCCATGGTATTATCGGTAATGAGGCAATTGATTTATAATTTTCATCTCCATGGTCTGCCTCAGCAGCAACATCATGTCCGGCAGTTTCCCCTTCAACATGGGCTGCCCCAGATTCTGTTCCGTGGCCTTCACCATGTTCTTCCCCTTCCGCATAGTGCGTAAATTGAACATAGGCTTCGACATAGTCTCTTCCTGCTTCAACATCATTTACATCAAAGTCCTTTGTCTCAAGAACACGAGCAAATCTTTCTTCCAAACCAGGCATTCTTTCTTCTTCAATTAGTCCTTCAAAGGCATCCAAATTGCCTGCTTCAATACTTTTATCTGCCGCCATTACTGCCTCATCAACAGGTGTGCCTTCTGGCTGAACTCCTGTATATGGGGCGCCTTCACCGGCACGGTGAATTCTAACTAAGTTTTGAAAGAAATATTGGTCAGCAAGATCTTGTGACTCCGGACCGGTGCTTCTGACCTTCATAACCAGGTCAAAGGCATCCTTTACCTCTTTTTCATCTTCTTCGGAAACCCACTTTAAAATGTAATCAATATTATTTGTTTCTAATGCTTTTTGGGCGTCATGTATTACCGGGCCGTCCATTGTATCACAATGGGCGCTTGCCATTGTAGGTATAGAAGCAGCAATCGCCACACTTATTAGTGCTGCTCCAAAAACTTTTGGTATTTTAATTTTTTTCATGAAAAATTGCCTCCCTAAAATAATTTAATTTTGATCTATGCTTTTATGTTAGAGAGACTTTTTGAACTGGATTTGTTCTAATTGTGAACTTTTTTGTCAATTTAAGCTGACTTTAGACTAAAACTAAAGGTAGAGCCTTCATTTACGGTACTCTTAGCCCATGCTTTCCCTTCTAAACGGTTCATAATTTCTTGAACAAGGGATAGACCTAAGCCTGCCCCTTCTTTTGATAAAGGACGATCCTTATCGACCTTATAAAACCTTTTCCAAATATGTTTAAGTTCTTCTGGATAAATGCCGACTCCTGTATCACTTACATGGACATGGACTTCATTTTCATGGGGAACGGCTTTAACCGTTATCGTTCCATCTTCTGGCGTAAAGCGAATGGCATTCGTAATATAGTTAATCAGGACCTGTTCTATTAAATCTTCATCCCCAATTACATTTGGCAACTGGGAAGGTAAATCTGTTTCTAAATTAATGAATTGGTCTTGTGCTAAAGGCATGAGTTTTTCTACGGAAAGGTTGATAACCTCTGGTAATGGAATTTCTCTTTTGTTGACTTTAATTTGACCCGATTCAATTCGGGATAAATCTAACAGACTGTTAACAAGTCGATGGAGCCGGATCGTTTCTTTTAAAATGATTCTTAAATACTTATGGTCCTGTTCTTTGCTATTGATGACGCCATCTAACATTCCTTCTAGATATCCACGGACAGAGGTTAGTGGGGTCCTGAGTTCATGTGAGGCATTAGCCACAAACTCTCTTTGCATGCGTTCCATGGCTACCATTTTATTTTTTTCATTTTCTAAATCCTGCAGTGTTTTATCAAGAGTCTGTCTCATATTATTAAAAGTCAAAGCTAATTTCCCAATCTCATCAGCAGAGTGGACTTTGGGCTGGTGGGTAAAGTTCCCTTTCATCATTTCCAATGAGGCCTTTGTTATTTCGTTAATAGGTCTCGTAATCGACTGGGAGATAAAATAACTAACAAACGCAACAATGATAAGCGAAGTAATTCCCGCAAAGATTACAATTTTCAAGGCTTCAATCACACTTGCCGTAATATCCGAGAGGGGATTACATACAAAAATAACCCCGATTACTTCACGTCCGGCAAGGATAGGTACGGCTACTGAGAGTACAGGGTCATCAATATATTTTACAAAGCCATGACTTGTAATGATTTCGCCGTTTAAGGCTCTTTCAAGTTGGTCCGTTTTTGGCTGCAAATGATTTGTAATGGATTGGTCTTCTAATTCACTGATTAGCTTGCCATCTTTATTTACAATCCACATTCTCGATGTATTCACTAGATTATAATGATCAATGATTTGAATGCTTTCCTTCAATTGGCTATTTTTCAAATGGGGACTTAACAGCCCTGCCATTTTTTCGCCTTGTGTGATTAACTGATGTTCTTTTTCGTTAAAATAATAGCTTTTAAAGAAAAGGTAAAAAAATAAAATGGCGACTGTAATACTAAGCAGTGTTATTAATACATACGTTTTGAGGAGTTTGCTAAATAAGGTTTTTTTCACTTTTGATCACCTCAAACTTATAGCCTACACCCCATACTGTTTGAAGATAAGTATAGGGATGGTTCCCTTCTATTTTTCGGCGCAGTCGCTTAATATGTGTATCGACTGTTCGGGTATCGCCTAGATAAGCATAGCCCCAAATTTTGTCCAACAGTTGGTCCCTTGTAAAGACTTGGCCGGGACTGCTTGAAAGCATCCATAATAGTTCAACTTCCTTGGGGGTTGTAGTTATTTTCTCATCTTGAATGATGACCTCATATTTTGATAAATCAATTGTGAGATGAGGGAAGTGAAGTGTTTTGTCGACATTTCCATTACTTTTAGATCTTCTAAAAATAGCATTGACCCTTGCTACAATTTCTCCAGGGGAAAAGGGCTTTGTGACATAGTCGTCTCCCCCTAAATTTAAGCCAAGGATTTTGTCTGATTCTTCTCCTTTTGCTGAAAGCATGATAATGGGAGTATCCATTGTCAGTCTAAGTTCTTTTGCCACCTGCCAGCCGTCTTTAAAGGGAAGCATAATATCTAAAATAATTAAATCAGGTTGGAACTGTTTTGCTGCTGATAATGCTTCAAGGCCATCTTCAGCGATATGCACTTCAAAATTTTCTGCCTCTAGGTATAGCTTTAAAAGCTCTGATACATTTTCTTCATCATCGACAACTAATATTTTTCTATAATTCACTTTGTTGCCCCCGTTTTTAATTATTTTCTTAAAGGTACTTAAAGTGAATTATAATTTGTTATAAGCTTAAAATAAGTGACATAAGTCATTTTTCTTTTCGATAATTGACACTGTTTTTTCCCTATGGTATATTATTTATTGTCTTACACGGAGGAATACCCAAGTCCGGCTGAAGGGATCGGTCTTGAAAACCGACAGGCGGGTTAAACCGCGCGGGGGTTCGAATCCCTCTTCCTCCGCCATACATAGAAGATTAAGATCGTTACCAAGCGGTAGCGATTTTTTTATTTCCCATTAAATACCAGAATTTTAATAAGTTTGAAATTGTTTTGTAACATAATAGTGGTAGAATTAGAGAGATTGCTTTGGTTTACGAAGGAGGAAATATTTTGAAGAAAAAGATGATAACAGCATTCTTATCTAGTACTCTAGCAATGAATGTATTTTTGCCAAATGTTTATGCAAAGGAAGCACCAAAAGGGGCGTCTGTCACAGAGATGGCTGGTCTAACAATCCTTGTAAATGAGATCCCTGTGGTGTTTGATGTTCCACCTGTAATGAAAAATGATCGGACCTTGGTTCCGTTGCGTGCCATCTTTGAGGCAATGGATGCGAATGTGAATTGGGATGAAAAAAATAGAGCGATTAGTGCGATTAAAAATGAAAAAAATATTAATCTAGTGATCGATTCTGATGTTGCGCAAATTGAAGGAGAAGATCATAAATTAGATGTTCCTGCGACTATTTATAAAGACAGGACGCTTGTTCCTTTGCGTTTCGTAGGAGAGGCTTTTGGCGGCGAGGTCGTTTGGGATGAGAATACAAAGAAAATCAAAATTACATTGCCTGATACCACCTTCCAAACGATTGATGCACCGGTCTATGTAAATGATAACAAGCTTGATTTTGGTTCTTTTACGAGAATTGTTAGGAATGGGGTTACATTTATTCCACTTCAATCAGTATTGGACAATGCGTCTGGTGAATTAACATGGAAGCAGCAGGATGACGGGATTGATGTCCAATGGAATGAAACGAAAATTAAATTTGTAAAAGATAAAAATTATGTCATTGTAGATGGCGAACAAATACAAATTGCAAACCCGTTATTTGATTATAAGGGTACACTTGTAATGCCGATTAATATAATTCCAAAAGTTTTTGGCGGCTATTCCCACTATGATGCTGATACAAAAGAAATCTTTATTTATATCAATCAAGCAAAATTCAAACATGAGTTTCTGAAAAAAGAAGAAGTAATCTTTAAGAAGCCAACGAATGTTGAAAAAGCTAGTTTTGCAGGAAACAGAAGAATCATGATCAGTGATAACCCAGAAAATTTAAATGACCGGACATTACCGGAAGACAATGTTACGTTATGGCATGATGACGTTCAATCTGGAGATGCTGCAGTCAACCATCGTGTGTTTGGCTGGCATATTAGTGAACTGGACAAGACTGCTACGGTAGGAATTACGATTGAAAATCTGTCATCCACCAATGAAATTGAAGTCGTTGATTTTAAAGGTACAAATCGCAAAACCGCCAATGGCTGGGTGAATTGGGATGTTGGGCTACCGCTTGTTGATAATGTATTAAGCGGGAAGGTGATGAGTGTCCAAATGGAAAGTCCTGTTGTAAAAGCGGGGCAAACTGCATTAATGAAGTCATTTGATATTCCAAAAGGGAATACACTAGGATTCCAATATGATTTTACAGTGAAGAAAAAATCTGGAACTGGTGAATTGAAATATAAAATCCGGACAGTTTTAAGTAAAAACGGATCCGATTTAGCGTCGATTAAGTCCAAACCGGTTGAGCTTGACCAAACGGCTAAACACCCACGTGGGGTATGGAGTAGCTCTCAGCTAACTACTGAGCTACCACCATATGAAGTTGGAACTGAAGAAACAGCGTATCAAATTTCAAATGGGGCAACTGACAATCTGATGTCGCAAGAAAATGGTCTCGGTGACAAAGAGCAAATGATAAAAAATCCTGGTCATTTCGGTGCGTCTTATCTTGTGAAGATCCCAATCATTAATAAAACGGGAGAATCAAAGACTGTTAGAGTTAGCGTAGGTGCCCGTGGTGGAATTTACAATGGAGCTGTAAAAGTGGATGGAAAAGTCTATTTAATCCCAACTCTCAAGCCTATGACGGAATTAGCTACTATCATTGATTATGTTTCTGAAAAAGAAAAAGGATTGGTCGAACTTGAAATCATGCATGCTGGCGGCTCAGCATTGCCACTTGCGATTGATTTAGTTACGGTAGAAGAGAAACTGGAACAAATAGAGGAAACGCAAGAATTAAAGAATGTTCAAGATGCTGAGAATAATGTTCAGGATCCTGGCAAACTAGCAGAATCGCAGGATGTGAAGAATTCACAGGCACCACAGGAAGTACAAGAAAATGTACAGTAGTTTTGCCGTAGCTAATATATCATATATTGAAGTTTAACGAAGCCCGTTGTCACGGGCTTTATTTTATTGGGATTTATGTCCAATTTGTGTATTATATGTTGCTATTTGTAGATTTAAGTCTTTTTTTGTAGGTAGGCAACTATAGTATGCATGTAGGTTAAAAAAGAGATAGGTTAGCAGTGATTTAGAAAAAATTTTAAATATGTTTGTGAAAAAATTCACAAACCTACGTGATTGGAGGGAAAAATCGATCATATGATAACTGGTTTAAGAATTTAGAAATAATTTTTTTGCTAGTAAATAAAGGAGGTTTAAGAGTAATGGGTATTGGAAACCACGAAAATTTCTACCGGAAGCTGCATTCTTTAGCTGGAATAATTCCAGTAGGGGTCTTTTTAACCTTTCATTTATTTTTAAACTATAGTGCAGTATGGGGAGAGGATGCTTACAATACGGCATCTGGATTTATGGGAAATTTGCCATTTAAGTATGCCTTAGAAATATTTATTATCTTTTTGCCGTTGTTTTACCATGCTATTTATGGTGCCAAGATTGCTCTACAAGCAAAAAATAATGTGGGCCAATATAAGTACATGCGAAATTGGATGTTTTTCTTTCAAAGATTAACAGGTTTCATTGCGTTCGCCTTTGTAATTTGGCATGTATGGCAAACGAGGGTGCAGGCGGAACTGGGTGTACATGTAGATTTTAATATGATGGCTAGTATCGTAGAAAATCCTCTATCAATAGTCTTATATATTATTGGTATTTTATCTGCTATTTATCATTTTACTAATGGAATTTGGACGTTTCTAATCACCTGGGGAATTACAGTTTCTCCAAAGTCGCAAAAGATACTTCAATATATAACAATCGCTTTGTTTTTTGCATTATCGTTTGTTGGATTACGTGCAATTTTTGCATTCATCTAATGAAAAGGAAGGGAGTCTTTCTGATGCAAAACGGAAAGGTTATTGTCGTTGGAGGCGGTTTAGCCGGCCTTATGGCTACGATTAAAATAGCAGAAGCCGGAAAAAAAATAGATTTATTTTCGATTGTACCAGTAAAACGATCTCATTCTGTTTGTGCCCAAGGTGGAATTAATGGCGCTGTAAATACAAAAGGAGAGAATGATTCTCCGTGGGAACATTTTGATGACACGATCTATGGCGGGGATTTTCTTGCCAATCAACCTCCAGTGAAGGCGATGTGTGAGGCAGCACCCAAGATTATCCATATGTTTGACCGGATGGGAGTTATGTTTAATCGAACACCAGAGGGCCTCTTGGATTTTCGTAGATTTGGAGGTACCCAGCATCATAGAACAGCATATGCAGGAGCCACGACGGGGCAGCAATTATTGTATGCTCTTGATGAACAGGTTCGTTGCTATGAAACAACGGGTACAGTAACTAAATACGAAAGTTGGGAGTTTGTATCAGTCATACTTGATGAAGCTGGTGTTTGTCGGGGAATTACTGCTCAAAATTTAAAAACGATGGAGATTGTGCCATTCCGGGCAGATGCAGTCATTTTGGCAACAGGTGGACTGGGAATTATCTTCGGAAAGTCTACCAATTCGACTATTAATACCGGATATGCTGCCGCAAGGATATATCAGCAGGGTGCGTATTTTGCAAATGGTGAGTTTATTCAAATCCATCCAACTGCAATCCCGGGTGATGATAAAAACCGACTAATGAGTGAGTCTGCTCGTGGGGAAGGCGGAAGGATCTGGACCTATAAGGATGGAAAGCCTTGGTACTTCCTTGAGGAGAAATATCCTGCCTATGGTAACCTAGTTCCTCGTGATATCGCAACTCGAGAAATCTTCGATGTTTGTGTTAATCAAAAGTTAGGCGTCGACGGGGAAAATAAAGTATTTCTTGATTTATCCCATATTGATCCGAAGCAACTAGATATAAAACTAGGCGGTATTATGGAGATTTATGAAAAATTTGTAGGAGACGACCCTCGTAAAGTCCCTATGAAAATTTTCCCTGGCGTCCATTACTCAATGGGTGGCTTATGGGTCGACTTTAATCAACAAACTAGTATCCCAGGCTTATTTGCAGCCGGTGAATGTGATTATTCACAGCATGGCGCCAATCGACTTGGAGCTAACTCATTATTATCAGCTGTATATGGCGGTTTTGTAGCTGGTCCAAAGGCACTTGAATATATTGGTGGTCTAAATAAAACAAGTGACACGATGTCTAGTGCTATATTTGATAAGCAAGTGAGAGAGGACCAAGAAAAATATGATTCTATCCTTTCAATGAAAGGCACTGAAAATGCGTATAGGCTTCATAAAGAGCTAGGAGAGCTTATGACTGAAAATGTAACAGTTGTAAGGGAGAATAAAAAGCTGAAGGAAACGTATGCGAAGCTTCAGGTATTAGCCGAACGCTATAAAAATATTAATCTTGAGGATACGGCAAAATGGTCTAATACAAGTGCAGCGTTTGTCCGCCAATTAGAGGGAATGATTAATCTTGCCCATGTGATTACACTTGGTGCCCTTAACCGTGACGAAAGCCGTGGGGCCCATTACAAGCCTGAATTCCCTGACCGTAATGATGAAGAATGGTTGAAAACAACGATGGCCAAATACAACACTACAAAAAATGAGCCAGAAATTTCTTATCAAGAGGTTGATATTTCTCTTATTAAGCCAAGAAAACGAGATTATACGAAAGCGAAGAAGAAAGGAGCGGAGAACTGATGGGGGCAAGTGGGAAAAATAACATTCAATTAATTGTGACACGTCAAAAGGATATGAATTCTGCTCCTTATGAAGAAGAATTTGTAATCCCCTATCGCCCAAACATGAATGTAATTTCAGCGCTGCTAGAGATTCGCAGAAACCCAATCAATGCAAAAGGAGAAGCTACAACAGCAGTTGTTTGGGAAAGTGTCTGCCTAGAAGAAGTTTGTGGAGCCTGTTCTATGGTTATCAACGGAAAGCCTCGTCAAGCATGTTCAACTCTTATTGATCAGCTTGAACAGCCCATTCGCTTAGCACCTTTAAAAACCTTTCCAGTCATCCGTGATCTATGGGTGGACCGAGAGCGCATGTTTGACGCATTGAAAAAGGTAAAGGCTTGGATTCCAATCGATGGTACCTATGATTTGGGACCTGGTCCAAGAATGCCAGAGAAAACAAGGCAATGGGCTTATGAGTTATCAAAATGTATGACATGTGGCTGCTGTTTAGAGGCATGTCCGAATGTGAACAGTAAATCAAAATTTATGGGACCAGCGCCAATACAGCAAGTCCGTTTATTTAATGCCCACCCAACCGGAAGCATGAATAAAGAAGAGCGTCTGGAGGCCATTATGGGTGAAGGCGGCATTACGAATTGCGGTAACTCACAAAACTGTGTTGAAGTATGTCCGAAAGGAATTCCATTAACAACTTCAATCGCCCATTTGAATCGCGAAACAACCATTCAGTCCTTTAAAAATTTTTTTGGAAGTTTCTAATAATAGTAAAGCAGAAAGGGTCCCGTATAATATACTGGGTCCTTTCTACCTTTAATTTTTTCAGACTCTAGGGTTTACTTTTTTGTTATTGTTATTATAATTAATAAATGTACACAATTTAATATCTGGCTCCGTAGCTCAGCGGATAGAGCGTCGGTTTCCTAAACCGTGCGTCGGAGGTTCGATTCCTCTCGGGGCCGTCCCAAAACTCTTGATATATCAAGGGTTTTTTGTTTTGGCTTAATATTGCTTTCAAAAAATATTTATTAAATAAAAATGTATGTTAAAATGTTTTTTATATTATTCCCTGACAGCAAGAGGTGACGAAAATGCTAAGGTTTTCTAAGTTTATCGACCATTCAGGTGATATTCAGCAACTACGTGAAAGTGAATTACAATATCGCCAATTGGTTGAGCTATCACCAGATACGATTGCTGTACACCAGGAAGGTAAATTTGTGTATATTAACCCTGCTGGATTAAAGCTATTACATGCCAATCATGAAGAAGAACTGATTGGAAAATCAATTTTTGACATTGTTCATCCAGATTATCGAGATCTGGCACAGCAGCGTGTGCACCAATCCTATTTTGAACATAAGATAAATGAGTTAGCCAAAGAAAAATTCATAACACTGGATGGACAGGTCATCGATGTTGAGGTAATCACGTCCCCGATTTCTTTTAGGGGGAAACCTGCCACTCAAGTAATTGTCAGGGACATAACAGAGCGACTCAGATTAGAGGAAGACCTACGACAAAGCCATCAACGCATGCAACGTATTTTAACTAAGGCTCGAATTGAGACTGCGCTCGTTGATGTGGAGGGAGGACGACTCTTAGGGACAGATTCCACGCTACAACAAATATTGGGGTATTCTGAGGAAGAACTACTGTATAAAACCTTTTCAGAGCTTACATATCCTGAAGACACACGGAAGAATCTGGATCTGTACGAGGAGCTTCTTGAAGGAAAACGAGAGCATTATCATATGGAAAAACGGTATATTCGTAAGGATGGTAGCATCATTTGGGGTGATCTAACTGTCAGTCTAGTTAATGAAAATCCACCGTCCATTATGGCGATGGTTAAAGATATTACAGAACGAAAACTAGCCGAGCAGCAATTGAGAGAAGCACAAGAGCTTTGGCAGCAGATATCTACTTTGGATGGATTAACGGGAATTGCGAATCGGCGGTATTTTGATGAGAAATTAGAAAGTGAGTGGGAGAATTCAATACGGAATTCAACATCATTGTCCTTGCTATTAATTGATATAGATTATTTTAAGGCCTATAACGATACGTATGGTCATTTAGGCGGTGATAAATGTCTGAGAAAGGTCGCAAAAACTCTTAAAGAGACGTTAAAGAAGCCAAGTGATCTTGCATGTCGTTATGGCGGAGAGGAATTTGTGATCATTCTGCCTGACACAGATGGTGAAGGAGCAAGGGGCATTGCAGAGAATATAAGAATGGCCATTGAACAGTTAAAAATACCACATAAACAATCTAAGGTAAGCGACCATGTCACTGTATGTGTAGGCTATGCTACAAAGAAACCGAATAGTTTTATGAGGATTAAAGATTTTATCTACCAATCTGATCAAGCCCTTTATATGGCTAAAGAAGAGGGAAGAAATAGAATTAAAGGTTTTGCTTAACTACATTTGTGAAGATTTGAAGGCATTTCCCTTGTAAGCAGTGTGAAGATGTCCAGTGTAAATTATAATAAGATTATTATAAGATAATGAAATCTATTATACTGCTTGTGCTAGGGGGGTTAGGAAATATGAATATTGAGTTTTTAAGGAGCATCCCTTTTTTCCAAAATGTTTCGGATAATATTATTAGTACTTTAAGTTTAAAGGTGAAAACGGCAACCTATAAAAAAGGAGAGATTATATTTTCTGAATGTGATGAATCAAAAGCGATTTATTTTGTGAAGAGCGGAACAGTCAAAATAAAGAAAGTTAATCATCAGGGGAAAGAGTTGGTTGTTTGCATTAAACGGCCAGGCAATCTTTTTGCGGAGGTATCTGTGTTCAGTAAACCGGGCTCTACGTATCCCGGAACAGCACAAACACTAGCCGACACAGAGGTATTATATTTGCTGGCTTCCGATGTAGAGGAACTAATGGGAACAAATCCAAGCTTTTCAGTTGAAATGATTCGCTTTATGGCGGGGCAATTACATTCATTTTCGAATATATTGGCGGATGTAGCACTATTAGATGTCTATACAAAAACGGTTAAAACAATTGAAAGACTTGCGAATGATTTTGGAAAAAGAACCAAATGTGGCGTGAAAATAGAACTCCCGCTAACGATACAAGAACTAGCCAATATTATTGGAGCAACCCGTGAAAGTGTAAATCGGGTAATCGTGAAGTTGAAGGAACAGGGGTCGATTACTTTTGATGATAAAAATATTGTGATTACGAATAGATGTGATTTTTGCAAGAGATTTGCGGAAACTGCTAGTTCTGTAAATTATTAAAAACTATATTCAGAGACCTTTTTCCGCCTAATAACGCGTAATAATCGACAATAACCAATGATAAAAGCTAAAAACTTCTAGCACGAACCGACGACCTTTTTACTAGAGGAAGATTATCCTTAAGTAGAGGTGAATGGTATGTATAAGACGATTACTTTACGAGTTTCCGAGGAGGAATTGCAAAAAATTGAAAGCTTGAGAGAGCAGCACTTTCAAAAGTTTCATGCCCCTATAAGTCAAAGCCAGCTCATCAGAAATTTAATTCATGAAAAGTGTAAAGAACCGGATAACATAGCGGGAGTAAAGGAAAAAGCAGATTTATTTACTGAAAAAGAAATCGCCCATAAAAGAGATATCACGATTGTTGATCGATTGAGGGAACGAAGATGGGGTCGGGCGAAAGATTAAAAGAATAAACTTAAATTACATTAGGTAGGCTCATGGAGTCTACCTTTTTTGTTGCATTTTGTCGAATTTCCGACAATCCTTCTTTCACTATGGAAATTAATCTCCTTCAGTGAAAAAAATCACGGTTTTGCTACGGAAAATTAACTATATTTTCAATAGAGGAAAGTAGGTGACATGGTGGCTGGTTTTTCAATCTTCAAATCAAGTTCATTTAGACTGGGAATTTCTCTAGCATTACTTTTTACAGTAATCATAGGGAGTTTTTATATAATTTCTTACTCGCTTTCTCAAGAAGAGAATGTGTCCCATATGATCAATGTTGCGGGCAGGGAGCGAATGCTAACTGAAAAAATGAGCAAGAAGGCCATTCAATATGTCTTTATGGAAGGTCTTTATACGAAGAAAGAGCTTCAAGAATCAATGGGTACATTCGAAAAAAACTTTTATGGTTTAATGAATGGCAGCAATGAGCTTGGCTTAGTAAAGCTGGAGGATAAAGAGATTCAGGCACAGTTTCAAAAAACTATGGAGATTTGGAACGATGTAAAGGAAGATTACCAATTACTTTTAATAGAGAATGATAAAGAGCAACAAAAGGTAATAGTCAGTAAAATCAATCTAAAAAGTATAGACCAAATTGAAAGTTTAGACAAGCTAGTCAACTTAATTGAACAATCAGGTCGAAAGAGCTTGCAAGGATTAAATTCCCAAAAGCTTTTTCTTATTTTTTCAAATCTGCTTTTGATCATCATTTTATTTGTGGTCTGGCACTTTTTCCGAAATATAAAAAATAGTGAAAGAAAATATAGACTGTTAGTCGATCATTCTCCAATGGGGATTATGACTGTACAGGAAGACAAAATTACATTCATAAATAAATCAGGGTATCAGACACTCGGTGCTGATGATAGCAGTGAAGTAGTTGGAAGAAATGTTCATGACTTTATCAATCCTGAAATCAAAGCATCGATAAAGAAAGATGAATTGATTGAAGAAAAGGGTAAAAGGATTGACGAAAATGATATCGATTTAGAAATGGTATTAATCCCCTTGAACACAGTATTGAACAATAATGAATTAATCATTTTTAAGGATATTACAGAAAAAATTCAGTCCAAAACAGAGGCTGAAAACATTTATAAGGAGCTTATTAATCTAAAGTCCGCCTTAGAAGTTTCCAGTATTGTAGAGGTAGTAGATAAAAAAGGTAGGATAGTTTATGTAAATGATAAATTCTGTAATATCTCTAAATACAGTGCAGAAGAGGTTATTGGTAAGACCCACCGCATCCTTAACTCAGGCTACCATACAGCAGATTTTTATCAAAATTTATGGGAAACAATTAACAAAGGACAAGTCTGGGAAGGCCAGGTAAAAAACAAAGCAAAGGATGGCAGCTATTATTGGGTGCAGACGATTATTGTTCCTTTCATTAATAGCAAAGGGGAACCTTATCAGTTTATTACAATAAGAAATGATATTACGGCAAGAAAAGAAGCTGAAAAAGAAATTAAATTACTAGCAACTCATGATCATTTAACACATTTAACAAATCGTAGAAAATTTGAATATGAATTGCAGCAAGCTATTAGAAAACATAATAGTGTTGCGGTTTTATTCATAGATTTAGATCGATTTAAGTATGTTAATGATACACTTGGTCATAGTATTGGTGATAACCTGATAAAAGCAGTGGCTAAACGATTAAAAGGTATTGTTGAAAAGGATGCTATTGTTTCCCGTCAAGGTGGAGATGAATTTACAATTTTGGTAAACTACCGCGATAGAAATTCAATTGAAATTATTGCAAAGGAAATGATAGACCGAATCAAACAGCCTTATATGATTGAACAAAAAGAGATTTTAATAACTTGCAGTATTGGGATTAGCATCTATCCCGAACACGGAAATGATATTGAAACAATAATGAAAAATGCCGATGTTGCCATGTACTGGTCCAAGGATAAAGGGAAAGATGGCTTCTCATTTTATGAGCCCCATATGAAAGAGAAATCAGTAAGAATTATGCAGCTAGAATTGGAATTACGTAAAGCAATTGATAATAATGAGTTCATTCTTTATTATCAGCCGAAGATTGATTTAAAGACAAATGAGATTTCTGGTTGTGAAGCTTTAATCCGCTGGAACCATCCAACAATGGGGATGGTTTCTCCGGCGGAATTCATCCCATTAGCCGAAGAGACAGGGCTTATTAGTCAAATTGGAGAGTGGGTTTTAAGAGAGGCCTGCCTACAAAATAGGAAGTGGCACGAGGCAGGCTACAATAATTTTATAATGGCAGTTAATATGTCAGCTCATCAATTTAAACAACCAACGATGATTGGGATGATCGAACGTATCTTACATGAAACGAATCATGAAGCGAAACATTTAGAAATTGAAGTTACTGAAAGTGTATCAATGCTGTCTGAAGAAGTGATTATGAGTCAGTTATACGCTTTAAAACGATTAGGTGTAAGCATAGCTATTGATGACTTTGGTACAGGTTATAGTTCCTTGAAGTATTTGGATATGCTTCCAGCTGATGTTTTGAAAATTGATAAATCTTTTATCGATGAAATTGGACGCATGAATCACCTTTCATCATCACTCATGACAAATGCAATTATTTCTTTAGCCAAATCTCTTAAAATGAAGGTCGTTGCGGAGGGTATTGAAAATATTGATCAGATTCATTATCTAAAACTCCACAATTGTGAGTACGGCCAAGGATATTTAATCAGCAAGCCTTTACCGGCATGTGAATTAGAAATGAAATTCATGAGAAGTAATGAAAAAGTATTTTTGGCTGTCTAAGCCTTATTTAAGGACTGTCCGTGTGATAGTGCTTTTTTCTTTGTCAAAAATATCCCCTTCCTGCATATATTGATGTAGATGTCTAGGTGAGGGGGATGAGACTCAAAATGTATTTTCGGCAAATCATGTATGTTGTGCAGCCTGGGGAATCTTTAGCTTCAATTGCACAGAAGTTTAACACGACAGTCCAAGGTATTAAAGATGAAAACCGTTTAACGTCTAATGTTATTTTTATTGGTCAGCCTTTAACCGTTCCTTCTAATTTGGAAAAAACGGTATATAATGTTCAGCCGGGAGATGACTTGTATACAATTGCGACAAGATTTGGCTTAGATGTTGAAGAATTAAAAGGAATGAACCGCTTAGAGGATAATATTATTTATGCTAATCAACAGCTTGTTATTCCTGAGGAATTTAATGTTGACTATTATATTGTTCAAGCAGGGGATTCCTTATATACACTTTCGGAACGGTTTGAAACTACTGTTGAACAGATAAAGAATCTGAATAATTTACGTTCAAACATTATTTATATCGGGCAACGGCTAAAAGTATCAGAAGGATACGAGAGACAGACGGTATATACTGTTAAATCGGGGGATTCCTTATACAGTATCGCTAACAGGTACAATACAACAGTTGAGAGTATAATGACTCTAAATAACTTAGAAAATATGGATTTAAATATTGGCCAAAAGCTGACTATCCCTGTGTTTTCAGAAGTGGTTGTTAATGTTGATACTGCCAATGTCAGGGAGAGACCAGGGGCAGCCTACAATGTTTTGGCACAAATGGCCCGTGGGGCTAGGCTACCACTCCTAGGTGTTCAAGGGGATTGGTATAGGGTTGCATTATTTAATGGAAACCCTGGGTGGATTTCAAAAACGGTAACAGCATTGCGTGCCTATGATGGTTCCGAACCAATTGTTCAAATTTTAGGCTACTATACATTAGAAGAAGGTCCAACACTTCCAAGCTCCTATCAGTCGTTTGTTACTAACATAGAGCAAATATCACAGGCCGGTTTGTTCATGTTTAGAATCAGCAAAGATAATCCGACAACAATTGATAAGTTCGGTGAATTTACAGATGACGAAGTCCGGGCGGTAGTTACTATCGGTCACCGCCATAATGTGAAAATGCTCGCAACAGTCCATAACCTTTTATATGACGAAGGAGTCGAGCTTGCTAAACGCGTTATCCATGAGCTTGTATCGTCTGAACAAAATATGAATGCTTTTGCCATGAATTTAGTTCGACTTGTTGAGCGTTATGGATTAGATGGTGTCGACATTGATATTGAAGATGTATTAGAGGAAGACAGAGATCGCTTGACCCAGTTATATCGCGTGATCGGGCGTGTTTTCGATGAGCGGGGCTACTTCTTCTCCACTGCTGTGCCATCGAAAACGGGGCCTAATGACCCGAGTGTATTTGCGAAACCGTTTGATTATCCGAATCTTCATCAGCCAACAGATCAGTTTGTTATTATGCTGTATAATGAACATGGCTGGCCTGGTAGTGGTCCAGGACCGGTTGTTTCAATTGGGCGGATGGAAACTGTTTTACGATATGCGATGACAGTTATGCCTAAAGAAAAGATCGTAGCCGCTGTTTCCGTATTTGGTTTTGATTTTAACCTGCAAACAGGTCGTGCATCGTATGTAACTTATGACATGGCAATAAATTTAGCAAAGAAGCATAATAAAGAAATTACTTTTGATAAAGAAACACAAACTCCAATGTTCGCTTATACAGATGAAAATGGTGTTAACCATGAAGTATGGTTTGAAGACCGTGCGAGTATCCAAGCGAAAGTACGGTTAGCGAACCGTTTAGGAATACGGGGCTTGGCACTTTGGAGATTAGGAATGGAAGACCCGGCAATCTGGACGATGCTTCGAGATGATGCTGTTGTTAGAAAAATGGGTCTTGAGCGATGATTGAATGGAATGACTGAATGAAAAAACTGTAGGCACGGTTGCTTGCAGTTTTTTTGTTTTTGTTAAAGTTCCCTTATAATAGTGGAAGATGTTGTGTACGCAAAGGAGAAATTTTATGACTAGCCAAGATGAATTATTTATGAAGGCTGCTATTGAGGAAGCAAAAAAAGCAGAAGCAATCGGTGAAGTTCCGATTGGAGCTGTCATTGTAAAAGATGGAGAAATTATTTCTACAGCATATAATTTGAGAGAAACCGAGCAAAGGGCTGTTGCCCATGCGGAATTGTTAGTGATCGATGATGCCTGCCAAAAGTTAGGGACATGGCGGCTTTCTGAAACTACTTTATACGTTACATTGGAGCCATGCCCAATGTGTGCCGGGGCTATCGTGTTATCAAGAGTTGATCGTGTAGTGTATGGGGCAAAGGATCCGAAAGGCGGCTGTGCCGGAACGCTCATGAATTTATTACAGGATGATCGTTTCAACCATATGGCTGAGGTGACCAGCGGTGTGTTAGAGGATGAATGTGCTGCATTACTAAGTAACTTTTTCAAAGGGTTGCGTGAAAAGAAAAAGCAGACAAAGACGATGATATTGTAAAAGTAAAATGTACCTTGGCAAATGTACAAACAATTACCACCGCTTATCTTATTGATTTTTTGGATAAAAGACTATATACTTAGGGAGTCGTGCTAAGCGGGGAGGTAGCGGTGCCCTGTACTCGCAATCCGCTGTAGCGAGGCCGAATCCCTTCTCGAGGTTGGTAGCCGTAAGGCCTGCCTTAAGTAAGTGGTGTTGACGTCTGGGTCCTACGCAACGGGAACCCACGAACCCTGTCAGGTCCGGAAGGAAGCAGCAGTAAGTGGATCATCTTGTGTGCCGTAGGGTTGCCTGGGCCGAGCTAACTGCTTAAGTAACGCTTATGGCTGCCATATCGACAGAAGGTGCACGACACCTACATATGAAATTAAAAACTCACCAATAGGGTGAGTTTTTTTCTTTAATCAGTTATAATTATTTAGTACATATGAAATAGATTAGAAAGACACGGCTTGCCGCCAGTAATGGCGGAAGTCGATGTCCTTTCTTATACTATCTACAAATTAGAATAATAAGTTTTGATAGTACAAAAAAGAGGTAAAAGGAGGCATGGGAAATGGCTTATCAAGCGTTATATCGTGTTTGGAGACCGCAAACATTTCATGATGTTGTCGGTCAGGAGCATATCACTAGAACATTGCAAAATGCTTTAGTTCAGGAAAAGTTTTCCCATGCTTATTTATTTTCCGGTCCACGTGGAACAGGAAAAACGAGTGCGGCTAAGATTTTGGCTAAGGCCGTTAACTGTGAGCGGGCACCGGTAAGTGAACCTTGTAACGAGTGTGATGCTTGTAGAGGTATTACAAACGGCTCGATATCGGATGTTATTGAAATTGATGCTGCCTCAAATAATGGCGTCGAAGAAATTCGAGATATACGGGATAAAGTTAAATATGCACCAAGTGCTGTTCGTTATAAGGTATATATCATCGATGAGGTACATATGCTTTCTATTGGAGCCTTTAACGCACTACTAAAAACATTAGAAGAGCCGCCGAAACATGTTATTTTTATTTTAGCAACAACTGAACCGCATAAAATCCCGCTAACGATTATTTCTCGTTGTCAGCGTTTTGAATTTAAACGAATTCCTCCTCGAGCGATGGTCGAACGAATGAAGGAAATTATGGATTCAAATAATATTGAGACAGAAGAGCAAGCTTTGCCATTAATCGCAAAGGCTGCTGAAGGCGGAATGCGTGATGCATTAAGCCTTCTTGATCAAGCAATTTCCTTTAGTGGTGAGAAAGTAACGGTTGAGGATGTGCTTTCTATTACAGGAGCTGTTTCTCAGCAATTTCTAGTTGAGACTGCAGGGAATTTATTGAACAGGGATGTAGTAGAAGCGTTACATACAGTGGATAAGCTTTTAAGGCTAGGTAAAGAGCCAGCTCGTTTTATTGAGGATTTAATTTTTTACTTTAGAGATATGCTTTTATATCAAACTGCACCGAATCTAGAGGGAATGATGGAGCGGGCGATTGTTGATGATGGGTTTAAGACATTAACTGCTGAAACATCACCAGATCAAATCTATACAATCATAAATGGGCTTAATGAAAGCCAGCAAGAAATGAAATGGACGAATCATCCGAAGATTTTCCTGGAGTTGGCTTTAGTGAAAATCTGCCAGCAGGGTAGTGCAGGAACAGGTGGCTCAGGATCCAATGAACAAATTGGTGCACTCCTTGACCGGATCAATCGGTTGGAATCGGAATTAAACGAGTGGAAGAAAAATGGTTCAATGATCGATTCGGGAAGAGGTTCTGAACCACACCAAGCGGAGAGGAAACCTGTAAAAACAGGGTCAGGCCGAAACTCCAGAAAGGCAACAGGCCCGGTAAGGGAAATGTTGAAAACCGCATCAAAGCAGGACCTCAGCCGGTTATCAAGCCAGTGGGGCTTATTTCTAGATAATTTGAAAAATCGAGAAATTGCTGCGCAGGCGATGATTCTAGATGCCAAAGTCGTTGCAGCCTCAAAGTCAGCCTTCGTTCTTGCCTTTAAACACGAATTTCACTGTCAAATGGCATCAACAAATAAACGTGATATAATTGAAAAGGTCCTTCGTGAAACAACCGGATTAGATTTGAAAATGCATGCGATCACTCTTGAAGAGTGGGAAGATGTTAAAGAAGAATTCATTCGCAAGCAAAAGAATGAAAATGAAGAGGAAGTACCTGAAGAAGATCCATTAATAGCAGAAGCAAAGAAATTATTTGGTTCTGATTTAATTGAAATAAAAGATTAACAAATTATTGAATATACTTATAGGAGGTTTCACAATATGCGTGGTGGAATGGGAAATATGAATAATATGATGAAGCAAGTTCAAAAAATGCAAAAACAAATGCAGCAGTCTCAGGAAGAATTATTGGCGATGGTATTTGAGGGAACAGCTGGCGGCGGTATGGTCACTGTCACTGTTACTGGAGGTAAAATTGTCCAGGAAGTAAAAATTAAAGAAGAAGTAGTAGATCCTGAAGATATCGAAATGCTTCAAGATTTAATCTTAGCTGCAACAAATGATGCACTAAAGAAGGTTGATGAAAAAACAAACCAAACAATGGGTAAATATACGCAAGGTTTAAATATTCCAGGTCTATTTTAATGGCATTTAAAAAGAGGAGAAAAATAGAATGCATTACCCTGAACCAATTGCAAAGCTGATTGATAGCTTTATGAAATTGCCAGGTATCGGTCCTAAAACGGCCGTTCGTCTGGCTTTTTTTGTATTAAAAATGAAAGAGGAAGATGTATTAGATTTCGGTAAAGCCTTAGTAAATGCCAAAAGAAATCTGACGCATTGCTCCGTCTGCTTTAATATAACGGACCGAGACCCATGCTCCATTTGTGATGACCATTACCGGGATCGCAGTGTAATTTGTGTTGTCCAGGACCCAAAGGATGTCATTGCTATGGAAAAAATGAAGGAGTATCATGGACTGTACCATGTTCTTCACGGCGCAATTTCACCAATGGATGGTGTAGGTCCGGAAGATATTAAAGTAGCGGAACTATTGAAAAGATTGCAGGATGAAGAAGTAAAGGAAATTATCCTTGCCACAAACCCGAATATAGAAGGAGAAGCAACAGCTATGTATATTTCACGTCTAGTCAAGCCATCGGGTATTCGAATTACTAGAATTGCCCATGGTCTGCCGGTTGGTGGGGACTTAGAATATGCAGATGAGGTCACCCTATCAAAGGCATTAGAAGGACGACGTGAATTATAAGGAACAGGGGGATTAGTTGATGTTTTTCCGCCGCAAAGGGAAGCTTCGAAGAGAGACAGATCAAAAACTTTGGAATTCTTTAAATGAATTGAAAGATGAATGGATGAGAAATAAAGTATTAGTAGAAAAAAGTATTGACCCGAGTGTACATTTACTGAATGAGCTAAAAATTTCAGAAGCTAAATATTTTTATTTAGTAAGAGAGGCTAAATTCCGTAATCTATCAGCAGACCGAAAATAAAGAGCCTCTCTTTGTTCTTTTTTTAACTTCCCTTTCATAGTAATGATAATAAGTGGGACAAAGTATGAAAGGGGAAGGGATGATGGATATAAGCATATTTGAACCGACAACGATTATCGTTGTTCTCGGAGGGCTAATGGGTCTCCTATTAATCTTAGGCGCTCCGATTAAGCCAATAAGATTGGTAGGCAGCGGTCTTGTAAAGATCATGATTGGCGCCTTGGGTCTTTTCATTATAAATTCAATTGGGACATTAATGGATTTTCATATTCCAATTAATTTCATTACAGCTTGCATTAGTGGATTTTTAGGCATCCCCGGTATGGCGGCTCTCATAGCTATTGATCAAATAATTCTATAATCCAATTACAAGTGGTTAAAGCCATTTGTATTTTTTTGTAGAAATTTGTTGACTTAGATTTTTGGAGATGGTATATTATTAAAGTCGCAGTTAGCGATGTTCACAAAAAGTTCACAATCGCAGGTGCAGTTAAAGGAATTTGTTGATTTAATTACAAAATTCCTTGACATCAAGCAGACGATGTTGTAAGATGTATAAAGTCTCTACAAGAAGAGAACTTAAGTAAAAAAGTTGTTGACTTCCACGAAATAAAATGTTATGATGTTTTATGTCGCTGTTAGTAAACAACGAGCAAGATTGAAATGATCTTTGAAAACTAAACGAAATGTCAAGCGTGCAAATAAAGTTGAACCTTGAGTTCAACACCAAGTCAGTATTAATTTCGAGCAATCAAACACTTTTCGG